>JBGOXH010000314.1:0-3075 GCA_041479075.1 Bacteroidia bacterium
ACAGACTTTCCTTGTCGCAGGCAGGAGGTTGATGCCAAGCGATATCCCCAGCCGTCTGCTTTTTACGGGTCCGAAAACGATCTTATCAAAAAGGAATGTCGGCATCTTTTAAATCAATCTTGTAATGGTAGATTCTGGCAATAATTTCAGGTTGACAAGATCCGGATTTTCCAGGAGAAGAAGTCCCGGTTTCATGCCTGATTTTATTTTACCAAAAACTCTTTCTTTGTCAAGCGCCTTTGCCCCGTTGAGGGTTGCCCATGATATAAGTTCTTCAAGAGTAAATGAAGGGAAATGATGCTGCAGTGTCTTTAGTTCCTCCAGAATGCTAAGCTTTTTGTTTGAGGCAAAGCTGTCAGTACCAATAGTTATTTCACATCCTTCGGACTTTAGAAGCTCAACGGGAGGCAATTTATTTTCGATATAAAAATTAGAATTCGGGCAAAGGCACCAGAAGGTATTTTTCCTTTTTTTCAGCTCCCTGATTGTTTTTTTGTCCGCAAAAGTATTATGAACAAGGATCAGGTTGCCTGTGGACGTTACTTCATCCAGTATTGCAGTCGAATGATTTTCAGGGATCTGAAGTTTGTCAGGCATTAAACCTGAAGCCTCATAAGAATATTTCAGAGGACCTGAGTGATCTGAAAGGAAAGCGATTTCACCTGCACTTTCCATAAAATGAACCGAAGTTATATTGTTATTCCGGGACTTTTTCTTCAGAAGTCTGAAAAGCGATAACGAAACTGAATAGGCTGAATGCGGCACTATTGACCATGTTAATCCTGATCTCTCAGCCTCTTCAGATAAACGAATGATTTCATCCATTCTCCTGGCTGCCTTATCCTGATCTATACCGAATACTTCAAGAAGATTTATATAATATATGGGACTTTTCTTCTTAATTTCGAAAGTTTCAGAAGTATTGCAAATATCAGCACAAGCTACAATCCCTTCCCTGTACATTTCATTATCAGCTTCATCTGCATAAGTCACCGTTTTCCCGGAAAAACTTTCCCTGGAGCTCCTTATATGCATTATAAAATCTCCTAATCCTTTTGCCGGGGGAATGGCACTTTTCAGATGAGATAATTCAAGATGACAGTGGCAGTTAACAAATCCGGGAACGATAATTCCATTATAAAACACGACAGATTTACTTTCTGCCAGGTCTCCTCCGGTGTTTTCAACATTCAGTATTGTTCCGTCATCACTGGTCGTTATCACTCCTCTTCTCAGTGGAGGTCCGGCATTGGTGAATATAAACTGAGCTGAGAATCTTTTCATTACAGTCCTCCGGTAAAGGCAAACAGGATATTCTCAATACTCCCAAACCTTTCACCGAGGTCAGGATTGTTTTCGCTTTCATAAAGGTTTCCTTTGAGTATCATCGGATTGCTTCTTCTGTTTGTCTCCGTCAGGGTATAGACATGGGGATATCCATCCTTGATATATTTTATTGGTGGTAAAAAATACTTTTTACCTGTTTCTATACTGTCTGCGCTGCAAAACCAGGCTATGAACTGTGGATTTACAGTTTGATCAAAGGGAAATATGGTTACTGTGAAGGACAGGGTAAAGTGCCCCTGGCTGTTTAGCGGAAGGCTGAATTCTGAATTTAATAATCCCCAGGGATCAGGAAAAGAATATGATGATAAACCGTTCCACTGGTTATTGTACGGGGAGGAGAGGTCAACAGGAAGATTTGAAAGGCGTATATCCGTTTCAGTCAGTTCACCCAGGATCCGGTCGTATATTTTAATAAGTCTTTTAGGCTTTTTAACAAAATAGTACTCCAGGGTAAGATCCATGGCATCTTTTGTATATCCGTAATTTGTAATTATATCGTTATAAGCTGCAATTGAATCCTTCTCCGGGAATTCATCACGTATCGTCGGAACTGTAAGAAGTCCGTCTGTCAGATAAAGATCTTTAAGTATTGATATGAAGTCTTTTTCAGGTATGACCTTTTTCGGCACAGGTCTTCCCAGGCTTTTTTCGAAGCAGGAACTGGCAAACATTAAAAAAAGGATTGCTACCAGAAAAAGCAACGAAAATGGAAAATATTTGCTATCAGTCCTGTTTTTCATTTTTTTTAAGATACTTTTTTGTTAAAAACCTTACCGGATACCATGCAGCACAATAACCTATCAGCAATACAGTAGCAGGAACAATTATAAAATCTTTGAGTTTCATTACCACCGGATAGGAATCCATGATAAGTGAATTGCCTTCAAGTTTTAACAATCCGTAAGTTTGCTGCAACCAGCATACAATAAAACCAAGTATAAGACCCGCAAAAGCTCCGATTATGGATATCAGCCAGCCTTCAAAAATAAATATCTTACGGATAAGATCATTATTGGCACCGAGACTTTTTAAAATCTCCACGTCCCTTTCTTTTTCAATAATAAGCATCGTAAGCGATCCGATAATATTGAATGATGCAATTATCAGTATCAGGCTCAGGATCAGGAATATGGCAAGTCTTTCCGATTGCATCACCTTATAAAATATCTCCTGCTGCTCGAATCTGTTTTGAATTATAAACCCGGCTCCGAATGCTTTAACAGCTTCATTCTTAACCTGTTTTCCGTCAGCGTTATCAGTGAATTTTATTTCAATAGAGCTGACTGCATTATCCTTTTCAATAAGTTCCCTGGCGAAGCCGAGCGGCAGATATATATATTTGGAATCGTACTGCTGTTCCACCTGATAGATACCTGAAGGGAAAACATACCTTTTTGTGAAAGCATCCTCGGGATCAAGGCTTGAAGTAGCAGACCGTTTCGGGACATAAATGAACAGAGGATTAATAAAATTTATATTAATACTGAGATATTGTGCTATCCCCATACCTGGTACGGCCCTTGGAGTTCCATCAGCGGTTTCAAGCTTAAATTCACCATCCCACATTGCGCTGTCTATATTTGTGACCCGGGAGTAATTGTTATCAACGCCTTTTATTGTGGCTATATACTGTCTTTCGTCGTATTTCAAAAGAGCATTCTCTTCCAGGGTAAGTGAATAACATGACACTCCTTTTATGTTTGAAAGTAATTTTAGTTTTGCGGTATC
>JBGOXH010000053.1:0-13566 GCA_041479075.1 Bacteroidia bacterium
CAAAGGTATTGATTCCGGTGAAAAACTTTTAAATCGGTATTAATCAAATATTAAAAAATATCCTTTGAAATATTCTAAAGAAATCTTGCCAATAATGATTAACTTTTGATGCTCAAAATGTAGTATTCTATTATGGAACAAATTAAAAAATCAACTCTTGAATTTCTGGCCGATCTGAAGAAACATAATGACCGGGACTGGTTTATAAAGAATCGTCCCAGATATATTGAAGCCAAGACTAATTTTGAAACATTTGTTCAGGAAGTAATCAATCAAATTATAATATTTGATCCTATTCTGAGAGGCCTCGAAGTCAGGAGCTGCACCTATAGGATAAACCGCGACATCAGGTTTTCAAACGACAAAACGATTTATAAAACCCACCTCGGAGCTTTTATTGTGCGCGGCGGCAAGAAGAACGGGGAT
Organism: Bacteroidia bacterium; assembly: GCA_041479075.1. Lineage (GTDB taxonomy): Bacteria > Bacteroidota > Bacteroidia > Bacteroidales > VadinHA17 > LD21. The sequence continues at coordinate 427 of JBGOXH010000053.1, forward strand.
AAGTATGCAGGGTACTATGTCCATGTAGAGCCAGGTAATAACAGCATGATTGCAGGTGGCGCTTATATGCCTCCAATGCCCTGGCTGACTGCAATAAGAGAAAAAATTGATCAGGAAGGCAAAAAGTTTCTGGAAATTATTAATCATAGGGATTTCATAAAACATTTCGTGAAAATTGAAGGAGAAAAATTAAAATCAGCTCCAAAAGGTTTTCAGAAAGACCATCCTATGATTGAACTTCTAAAGCTTAAAAGCTATCTTGTAGTTAAAATGATTTCTGACAAAGAAGTAGTCGGCAATGAATGTTTTGATGATATTATCAGGATTTCAAAAGCTATGAAGCCTTTAAACGACTTTCTTAACGAATACTGATGAATGGTTTAGAACGCACCCTGTACTTTCTGAGAGGTAAAGCTGTCGATCACCCTCCTTTTCACCCAATAATTATGCGTTGGGCAGCAAAATACGCCGGTGTAAAATACCGGGAGTTTTGCATTGATCCCTATGCAAAGTGCAGGGCAATGATCCTGTGTGCACATGACTTTGATATAGACTGGGTTACGGTAATGTCTGATCCCTGGGCTGAAGCATCAGCCTTTGGCGTAAAGGTTGAATATCCTGAAGATAGTCTGCCTGTCGATATCGGAGGACATTGTCCGGATGCTCTGACAGCATCATCCCTTAAACACTATAATCCACTGGAAAACAGACGTTGTATGAACAGGCTGATTGAAATTAAAGAATTCAACAAGCAGGTTGGGAAGGAAAAATTCATTGTCGGTTGGATTGAGGGTCCTGTAGCTGAATATGTCGATCTGAGAGGTGCCTCTAATGCTTCAGTTGATCTGTTAATGGAACCTGAAGCTGTTCAAAAGACAATGGATACAATAGTGGAATGTGCAATGAAGTTTATTTCACTTCAGATAAAAGCCGGAGCTCACTGCATAGGCATTGGAGATGCTTTCTGCTCTCAAATTGGTCCGGAGCTTTATAGTACATTCGCATTTCAAAGGCAAAAAAAACTTATAGAACATGTTCATAACGAGGGAGCAATAGCCAAGCTTCATATTTGCGGTAATACTGAATCAATCCTGCCCGGAATGATAAAAACTGGAGCAGATATTATTGATATTGACCATCTTGTACCATCACTGGCAGATTTTGCTCCATTATTGGGAGCCTATCAGGTATTTTCAGGGAAAAGTGATCCTGTAACAGTGATTCAGGCTGGTCCCTCTGAACTTATCAGACAATCTGTAATTTCAGATTTTATAGAGGCCGATGGCCGATGTATTGTTTCAGCGGGTTGTGAAATTACTCCTGAAACATCTGTCGAAAACATGAAAATTCTGAGAGACTCAGCTGTCAACCTGAATAATAATCTGTCGAATTTTCAATAAAGAAGTCTCACACCTACTTGTGAGGTACAGCAATAATACTATTTAATGTTTTAACTCCTCCTTGATAAAGTAACTCAATGAGGCAGAATAAGCTCTTATCTTTTCATTAAGGTGCTTTTGTCTGCTGATATTCGTGGCAGGTACAAGAGTCTTATTTGATGAATCGGCCCATTCGTAGTACAAATTATCTTTTACCAGGACGCACCCTTCGCACGAAATACCAAAGTTGTAACAATAAACTCCAAAAAAATAAGCAGAATCAGAAGGAGGAGAAAGAAGGTTGTTCCCCGTTTTAAGGTAAGTTGCGTTCGACAGTGCCACATTAAAAAGAGTTGGAAATATATCCTTATGAGATCCAAATCGAGTTTGGTCAGTTTCAAACTGAGCTTTGTATTTGTCAGGAACATAAATTATAAACGGTACAGTAAATCTTTTAAAAAGAATATTATCAGGCAGATTGAAAAATTGAGTTATGCTATGATCACCTGTTACTGCAATAATTGTATTTTCTCCCAGGGAAGAATTTCTGACTTTTTCAATGAATTTCCCCAGACAATCATTTGCATACTGAAATGAAGCAAGATTAAGATTGGCAGTTTCAAGGCTTGTTTTCAGTTTTGATTTAAAGTCATCATTTAACTTAATAGCGTATGGTTTGTAGCCGGCAGGCAAATCATAAGGTGTATGATTGGATGTGGTCATAGCGCAGATAAATTGGGGCTTTCCATTCGATCTGTCGAGCTGGTCGAATATTCTCTCAAATAAAAACTCATCAAATGTTCCCCATTGACTTTCTGTCGCGTCCGGGTATGACTTCTTAAGTGCAGTATTACCTTCGACAATCTGAAAGTACTGTTTGGATAGATAATTCCCCAGGTTGCGCCAGGTCAAATGCCCTCCTGTAAAAAATGATGTCTGATATCCGGCATTTAAAAAAGGAAGTGCAACGCTGCCTGACAGGCTTTTTTCGCGAAAGGATGATTGAGAAACCGGATTTTCAGGGCTTCCGATAATTAAAGCCTCGAGTGTATTAATGGTGGTATTTGATGCAGAGACAAAATTTGCAAACTGATAACAATATGGTAGTTCGGATTCCAGCTGCCCCAATAAATTAAGTTCTTTAGAATGAAATTCCATTAAATAACCGCTCATACTTTCCATTAAAACAAAAACAACATTTGGAGGGTTCTTTGCTAAAAAGCTGTTTTCAAGAGTTTTTTCTCTAAGTAACTCATAATGAGGAATTTTCTGGTTGTCTGGTTCTTTGTCCAGGTATGCTCTTAATGCATCATCAATGTGATTAAAACCATACTTTTTCAAAGTTTCTGTCACATCCGTATTGACAGTCTGATTAGATCGTTCTACAAAAGCATTCTGCAGACAATATATCCCGTTTAATCCGACTTTGTTGATAAAAGTAATATCCGAGACTACCGTGTTTTCAAATCGCAATGGAAATGTTCCCCATGAACTGCGCATACCAGTGAAATAAATAGTCAAAGTAGCAAGGACAATTAAAACTGATAATAACAATTCCTTTACGTAACCTTTTGTTTTTACTGCTTCTTGTTTTTGGAACAATTTAAACGACAGCGCTTTAATTCGAATTATTCTTCTCAGCACAAAAAATGAAATAACTCCAAAAAGCAGAATAGACAAAGAAATGTATATTACCGGGTAATCCTTCCACATTGAGGCAAGAACGGCTTTAGTATCGTCGCGGAAAAACTCAAATACCAGAATGTTAAGGTGATCATTGAAAAACCGGTAAAAATAAAAATCAGCAATAATTCCAAAAAGGACTATAATCATTGCAAAGAGACTGTAAAACAGTGTAAGCTTGCTGTTAAATCGCTGATATACTGATAGTTTCGAAGCAGGAATACAAAAAGCAATGAGTGCAAACAACAGAGGAATGGTTAAAATATAAGTAAGGGTCATTGTATCAATACGAAATCCAATGATAAATGCCTGAATCAGTTCAGGAATGCTTTCTCCGTTTTCTGCCCTATTACCATATTTAAGAATGAATACAATTCTTGAAATTAAAAGAACAGATAAACCGTATGCATATATTAAGAAGATTTTTAAGAAGTTAACTAAATAGTTATTAATTTTCTCCTGTCTGATCATTAATGACTTTTTAATAATAATTTGTTAAATCTACATAAATATTTTTATTGCTATAATAATAAATGTAGTCAGGATAGTCAAGCGAAACGACTTGCAATATCATAATAATCAATAGATGCAGAGCCTACAAAATCAGGTAGAAGAAAATTGCTGTGAAATGTGAAACACTCCCTCCTATTACCATCAGATGCCATATTAAATGATGATAACGGAATTTAGTGAATTTGAAGAAAATTATTCCGGCTGTATAGAAAAGTCCACCGATAATAATCCATAGATAACCCATAAGAGATATTGAATTCAATACAAGTCCCGAGAATATTACTACGAGCCATCCCATTAAAGTGTAAATCACGATATCAAACAGAGCAACACCATGTTCAAACCTAGCTTTCCTGATCAGAAGACGTATTATGCCAATTATAGCCAGCCCCCATTCGATCCCAAAGATGACCCAGCCTGACGGTCCGTGAAGAGCAATAAGTGCAAGTGGTGTATATGTACCTGCAATAAGAATAAAAATAGAAACCTGATCAACAACAAAGAATCTGTCCTTTGCACTTCCTTCAGGAAGCCAGTGGGCTATTGTTGATGACAGGTAGAGAATTACCAGAGAAGTTCCAAACACAGAAGCGCTTACAATATACCAGGCATTTCCTCGTATTGCAGAAAAAACAACCATTAAAGTTAATCCTGCTATCGAAAGTAATGTTCCGCCAAGATGTGAAAGAGCATTGGCAAGATCTTCCCTGGCACTGAACCTTCTTGCTGAGACTGTTGCTACCATTTTGACTGGCACTTAATAATTTCATTCCGTTTTTTCGACCAGAAAATTATTTTGGTCTGTAAATATATTGATGAAAATGGGAATTCCGGCATTAAATTTGAAAATCATAAAAAATTCATATATTTCGTTCCTAATCATAAAAACAGTCATATGAAAAAAATGATCTTCACCCTTCTGTTCACCTCGCTGGCGACGATTTTGATCCATGCTCAGGGAGGCGTCAAGCTTGAAGTAGGCATGAAAGCTCCGGATTGGAAATTCATGGATGCCAGCAAAAAGGAATTTACAATGAATACCTGGGCTGGCAAGGTCCTGCAGGTTAATTATGTCGATCCGGATGAAAAGGATCTTAATGAACCATATAATGAGGTTATTGATAAAGCGGTAAAAGTTGATAAAAGGATTGACAGCCTTAAATTTAAAGGTATCGGTATTACTGATTGCAAATCAACGTGGCTGCCAAATGGAGTAATACGTTCAATTGCAGGCAGTAAAGCCAAAAAGTTCAAAACAACTATCCTGTTTGATTATGATGCCAGTCTTCAGAAACTTTGGGGTTTGCCAGAGGATAATTACAGCGTGGTCATACTCGATAAAAACAGGATCTGCAGGTATATATATAAAGGCAAGATACCTGAATCAGAAAACGAAAAAGTAGTTCAGCTGATTATAGCTTTGACAAAAGAATAATCAGGCTTTTAAAAGTTAAACTTAATTTAACCGCAAAGAGCGCTATGAAGAGCGAACTTTGCGGTTAATTTTAATATTTCGAAATGATTATCTCTAATCTCTTACTTATTGCAGGAACGGGCAATAAATCTGGCAAAACAACATTTGCTTGTCGCGTAATTGAGCAATTCAGAGAGGCCGGGATAATAGGTATCAAGATTACTCCTCATTTTCATGAAACCACTCCTGGACTTGTTTTGTTGAGCGGGAAACCGGGTTACTCGATTTACGAAGAGACTAATCCGGAACTGCCAAAAGATTCTTCCCGGATGCTTAAAGCAGGTGCATCAAAAGTCTTTTTTGCAAAGGTTACTGATGAAAGTTTGCTTGCTGCTTTCAAAGAGATTCTGAAGTATATTCCAGCAGGCAATCCAATTGTCTGCGAATCACCGGCTCTCAGGTATTATACTGATCCGGGACTTTTTATTATTATGAAATCGAAATACTCTAATAATAAAAATATCAATGAGTTACTAGGATTACCTCATGTAATGTTTCATCTGAATGATATTATCAGAGCCAAAGCCCTTCCAATTGAATTCAAAGATGGGAAATGGTTTTCTGCAGAGAAAATTCTTTGATCAGTTTGCTTCAGTTATATCAGAAATATCCTTTCCTATTCTTGCCTTTATTCTTTCAAGATCATTCTTCATAGTTGCTACGGCTTGTATAAGCTGTTTTTCAGGCAGGACAGGTTCCGGAAGCTCATTGCTGATATAGTTTATAAACTTCCATATCTCCTTAACCTCATTGATATGAACCTCATACGGTTCATAAATCGGATTAAGTGAATAAAGGACAAGCTTACCGTCAGCTTTAATATTGTTCTCGACAATTTTAAATACAATACCGTCATTAATTGTAAAAACCACATAGGCTTTTCCACTCTTAATATCCCGCCAGTCCTGCATGAATTCGCCGGTTACCCATGAACCGTCAGGGATTGGAAGCATTGAGTCGCCTTTCAGCTGGAATGTTCTGTATTTTCTTTTATCGGAAAGAAAAGGGAGCCTGAATCTTGGCAATTCACCAATATATTCAGGATCAGCATAACCAGTTGTATAGCCGGCTTTTGCTTTTTCTGGAACAAGCTCGATATTTTCAGTGTTGTCAGAATTTACCGTTGTGGTCAGCACCCTGAGATTGCTTCCTTTTACGTAAGCGTCATATCCCCTTTCAAGCTCACCAAGCTGGCTTTCAGAAAGCTTTGTCATATCTATTTTCAACAGTGTGTCGATCGACATGTTGAAATACCTTGAGAAAGAGACCAGGATTTCTATTCCCGGTTGAGCCACACCGTTCTCATACCCGCTCAGGGTTGAACGTTTAAGATTAAGGGCAACAGCAACATCATCCTGTGTTCTGCCCCTTCTTTTTCGTAAAAATTTTATGTTCGATGCGAAGTGCATAATTAAAATTGATTATATTGTAGTCACTGAATTGATTAATTTCTAGTCAAAAGTAAAAGATAGTTTTTAAATAAACAAAGGATTATGGAATTTTTAAAAAAAAAAATTGGAGTGAGTGCTCCATGTTTCTGATTCACACGTACTCATCCCCCCAGCCCCCTTCTCTGCTTACGCAAAGAAGGGGGAGTTAGATCATTGTAAATGAATGCCTTCCCCCTCTTTGCGCAAGCAGAGAGGGGGAAAAGAAGGGGGTGAGTACATGTGACCTGAGCACAGAGTTACACAGAGTAATTTTCAGGAAAATGTTTTTAGCAGGCAACATAGAACGCTCCATCCTTCACCTCGACCTCGATACTTTTTTCGTTTCGGTGGAGAGGCTGAAGAACAGCAGGCTTTACGGCAAACCGGTAATAATCGGCGGTATGTCGGACCGTGGTGTGGTATCAAGCTGCAGCTATGAAGCCAGAAAGTACGGAGTAAGTTCTGCAATGCCAATGAAGATGGCCCGGAATATGTGTCCCGATGCCATAATAATACGCGGCGATATGGAAGCCTACAGCAACTACTCAAACATGGTAACCGATATAATTGCCGAGAGATCTCCGCTTTATGAGAAGTCATCAATTGATGAGCACTATGTTGATATCACCGGCATGGACCGTTTTTATGGGTGCTATAAATGGTCGCACGAACTACGCCACTATATAATAAAGGAGACAGGGCTGCCGGTTTCAATCGGGCTTTCCATAAACAAAACCGTATCAAAGATCGCAACAGGCGAGGCAAAGCCAAACGGTGAGATTGAAGTAAAAAAAGAGATAGTCCTCCCCTTTCTCGATCCGCTCTCAATAAGCAAGATCCCGATGATTGGACAGAAAACCTACCATGTTCTCCGCTCAATGGGAATAGCAACCATATATACCTTAAGAAACATCCCGGCAGAGATGCTCGAAAAGCTCATGGGGAAAAACGGTATTGAAATATGGAAAAAAGCCAATGGAATAGACTCCACTCCGGTGATCATCTATTCGGAACAGAAATCGATAAGCACAGAACATACTTTTGATAAAGATACAACCGACATAGCGCGACTTAACCAGCTGCTGGTGAGCATGGTGGAAAAGATCGCCTACGACCTGAGAAAACAGGAAAAACTCACTTCCTGCATTACAGTTAAAATAAGGTACTCGAATTTTGATACGCACACCCTGCAGAAACGGATACCATATACTGCTTTCGATCATGTACTTACAGATATAGCTAAAGAGCTGTTTCCCAGGCTATACCAGAGACGTATGCTTATCCGGCTTATCGGAGTCAGGTTCAGCCACCTGGTGCGTGGAGTTCAGCAGCTCGACATGTTTGATGATACTCCCGAGAAAGTCAGCCTCTATATGGCTATGGATAAGCTCCGAAAGCGTTTCGGACGAAATGCGGTGCAGAGAGCTGCCGGGGTTATGACCAGCACCGAAAGAGAGGAAAAAGCCCTTAAACAGCTCGAAAATGCCGCTAACGAGCAGAAAATGATGGAGGAAAGGCTAAAAGGGTATATGATGTATGGGTTTGGACATTGAACCAAAGATCCCCTCCCTGGAGAGCCTGTCCCGCGCAAGCGGGAGGCAAGGGGTGGGTTCAAAATGTTAAAACATCCCCCTGCCCCCTTCAAAGGGGGAATCAAAACAGAAACATGTATCTTAACTGCCATTCATATTACAGTCTTCGCTACGGAACAATGTCCGTGGAACAGCTTGTGCAAAAAGCAGCAGCTGCAGGAGCTGCATCAATAGCTCTTACAGATATCAATAATTCAACAGCAATACCTGAATTTGCGGGAGAATGTATCAAAAACAATATAAAACCTGTTGCAGGCATTGAATTCAGAAATGACAATGAAATGCAATATATCGGGGTAGCGCGCAATAACAAGGGCGTGAGAGAGCTGAACGAATTTCTGTCAAAACACAATTTTGAAAAAACTTCAATCCCCTTTCCGGCACCCCATTTTTCGGAAGCATATATTATTTATTCGCACACAAAACTTCCGAATCGCAAACTATCTGATAATGAACGTATCGGAATCAGGACAGAGGATGTGAACAAGCTGCTCACACTATCAGGTGCTGACAGGAACAAAATGGTTATCATGCAACCGGTCACATATGCAAATAACGATGATATATTCATTCACAAAAGCCTCAGGGCGGTCGACAATAATATACTCCTCAGCCACCTGAGGCCATGGCAGTGTGCCGGTGAAAATGAGTTTTTTCATCCCCCAGGGTACCTCAGGAGCATGTTCGAACAATATCCGGCAATTATCAACAACACATATGACTTGCTGGAAGACTGCAATCTATCTTTCGATTTCAACAGCCAGAAGAACAAAAAGATCTTTTCCGCAAGCAGGTACGACGACAAGCTGCTGCTTGAAAAGCTTGCCTGGGATGGAATGTTGTACAGGTATGGCAAAAATAACAATGAAGCGAGAAAAAGGATCGCCCATGAGCTTGAGATAATTGATAAGCTTGGCTTCTCGGCATATTTTCTTATAACCTGGGATATTGTCAGGTACTCAATGGCAAGAGGTTTTTACCATGTCGGAAGAGGCAGCGGTGCAAATTCGATAGTTGCTTACTGTCTGAAAATCACGAATGTTGATCCAATTGATCTAAACCTTTACTTTGAGAGGTTCATTAATCCCAGGCGAAGCAGTCCTCCCGATTTTGATATTGATTATTCATGGAAAGAGAGAGATGAAGTTATTGATTATATTTTTAAAAGGTACGGATACAGTCACACAGCACTTCTGGGGACTATCAGCACTTTCAGGGGGAAATCAATTGTCAGGGAGCTCGGAAAAGTCCACGGATTGCCAAAAGAAGAAATAGACGCAATTATTGATGACCCGTCGTCTGAATCGAACCGGAATGAGATAACAGGTATTATCTTTTCGACAGGACATAAGATTGCTGACTTCCCGAATATGCGGAGCATTCATGCGGGAGGGATTCTGATTTCGGAAGAGCCGGTTTCGTGCTATACTGCGCTTGATATGCCCCCGAAAGGATTTCCGACAACCCAGTGGGATATGTACACTGCTGAAGAGATCGGTTTTGAAAAGCTTGACATTCTCAGTCAGCGGGGCATCGGACATATCAGGGAGAGCGCTGAGATAATACTCAGGAACCGCTCAATAGATGTCGATGTGCATGCAATCCAGATGTTCAAGAATGATCCGAAAATAAAAGAATACCTGAAGACCGGTGAGACCAAGGGATGTTTTTATGTAGAAAGCCCGTCGATGCGCGGACTTCTGCAGAAGCTGAAGTGTGATGATTACACAACGCTTGTTGCAGCCAGTTCAATAATAAGACCGGGTGTTGCACGTTCAGGAATGATGCGTGAATATATTTACCGGTTTCATAATCCTCATAAATTTAAGTATTTACACCCTGTAATGAAAGAACAGCTTGAGGAGACCTTCGGGGTCATGGTTTACCAGGAGGATGTGCTTAAGGTATGCCATCACTTTGCCGGACTCGATCTTGCTGATGCCGATACCCTTCGCCGGGCAATGAGCGGAAAATACCGTTCGAAGCAGGAGATGCGCAGAATAGTCGAGAAATTCTTCTCAAACTGCCGTGAGAAAGGATACAGTGATGAGCTTACCAAAGAGGTCTGGCGGCAGATTGAATCTTTCGCAGGTTATTCATTTTCAAAGGCACATTCAGCATCGTATGCCGTGGAAAGCTTCCAGAGCCTTTACCTGAAAGCGCATTTCCCGCTTGAGTTCATGGTAGCTGTTATCAACAATTTTGGAGGATTCTACAGGACATGGGTATATGTTCATGAAGCAAAAAGGTACGGGGCCGCTGTACAACCGCCGTGTATTAACAAAAGCACTTATAAGACAACTATTTACGGATCAGAGATCTACCTTGGATTCATCCATATCATGAGCCTCGAAAATAATCTGGCCTCATCAATTGAAGAAAACCGGAAGGCCGGGGGACCATTTGCAGATCTGAATGACTTTGTGAACAGGGTTAACCCGGGGCTTGAACAGGTTATTCTTCTGATCAGGGCCGGAGCATTCAGATTCACAGGTAAAACAAAGGCAGTGCTCCTGTGGGAGGCACACATGATGATAAATAAAAGCAAACCTGAATCAATGCGGCCTCTCTTCTCCTCCCCCGTTAAAGACTTCTCATTGCCCGACCTGGAGCAGAATAAGCTTGATGATGCATATGACGAGATTGAGCTTTTCAGCTTTCCTGTTTCGATGAGCTGGTTCGATATGCTCGAAACATCATTCCGGGGAGAAATAACAGCACGCGAAATGATTAACAATATCGGGAAAAAAGTCAGGATGGTCGGGCATCTGGTGACAATTAAATATATCAAAACAATAAAAAAAGAGTGGATGAACTTTGGATGTTTTATCGATGCTGAAGGTAGCTTCTTTGATACTACTCATTTTCCGCAATCACTTAAAAACTACCCGTTTAAAGGAGCTGGAACATACCTGATCCTGGGCAAAGTAGTGGAAGAATTCGGTTATGCGTCTGTTGAAGTTGAAAAGATGGCGAAGCTTCCGGTTAAGCCGGATAAAAGGTACTGATCATGCTTCAAGTCCATCCGACTCAGAATATTCCTGATCATCAGACCGAACTGATTTAAAAGCTGATGCTTCCGATAATTTTGATATTTTACGAAACCCTGTAATCCAGTAAAGAATAAATAAAGGAATAAACACCAATAAAAGGACCTGATTATTACCAAGCAAAAGGAAATCGTATGCACCATGCGAAATAAAGGGAATAATAAAAGCAGCTAAAAGGTTAATTGTCCGGTATTTCGGATTAAAACGCGCCAGCCCGAAATTGTACCCCATCATAACTCCAAAAAGAGCGTGTGCAGGAACCGCGGTAAGTGCACGTACTATACCAATGCCGAAACCTCCCTCGAAGACGTAAAGAATATTTTCTATCGCTGCAAAACCCAGCGACACATAAACTGCATAGACTATCCCGTCAAATTTCTCATTGAAGTTTATGTTATTCCAGAAGAACAGGTAAAATGCCAGATATTTTATTCCTTCCTCTGTCAGACCTGCAACAATAAAAGCCGTATATGCAGCCTCATTTATTCCTTCCGGACCTTTGTAAAGGCTGGTAAGACCCCATTCAATTAACATTACAGGTAATATGCATAAAGAACCTATAAATAAGGCTTTTAACAAAAGAGAAATGGGCTCCTTTTCATATTTGTTACGATTATAAATATAAAAGGCAATAATGAAGACCGGTGCAAGGGAAATTAACAATAAACTGTTGAGCATCACTAAATAAAACTAACTTAATTATTCTGGCGAACTACCTTAAGGACTCCCTTGATTGAGTGGATTTTTCTTATAATGCCGTACAAAACATCATTATTTGGTAAAAGCAAATTAAGCATTCCATCGAACATTCCATCTTCCATGTTATATGTGAAATTCCTTATAGTCACAGTATAGGTTGAAATTATTTCAACAATTTTATTGACGATTCCGATATCTTCAACCCCGGTTATTTTTATTGAGGTTATAAAGGAGGTACTGCTTTTTGTTTTAGTCCACCTGGCAGTTACAACCCTGTAGGGATACCTGGCCATCATATAATGCGCATTAGGACAGCTGGTTCTGTGTATTTTAATCCCTTCAAAAATCGTAACAAAACCAAAGACTGAATCACCAAAGACAGGATTGCAGCACTTTGACAGTTTATAATCGAGCCCCTCTACCCTATCTTCAATTATAAGAAAATCAGAGTATTGGAAATCGACCAGATCTTTTGCTTCTTTTTCAGGAGATGGAGCAATTTGAGGCAGAGGTTGTTGCGTTGTCTGATCCTTCTGAAGAATATCTTTAATCTCGAGGAGTTCAATTTTGCCGGTTTCAATAAGGAAATAAAGATCCTGTGCAGTTTTCAGGTTATAATGATTGATAAGAGTTTGAATGACAACGTCACCATAAGGGATTTTCCAGTTTTTTAACCGTCGCATCAGTATTTCCTTGCCTTCAGCAGCGGCTTTTGCTTTCTCCTCATTCAGAACCTGTTTTATCTTGGTCTTTGCCTTGCCTGTTACAACAAATGAAAGCCAGTCCTGCTTTGGTTTCTGGTTTTTTGATCTGATTATATCGACATGATCACCATTTTGAAGGACATACCTGATTGTGACATTCTTGCCATTTACTTTTCCACCGACACAAGAGGCTCCAACAGCTGTATGGATATCGAATGCAAAATCAAGAACAGTTGCTCCTGCTGGCAGTTGTCTCAGGTCGCCTTTAGGGGTAAAAACAAATACTTCATCAGTATACAGGCCTGATCTGACCTGATCGAGGAAAGTTGTTTCTTCCTTTTCTGTCGATTCGAGAATTTCCCTCATCCTGGAGAGCCAGGTATCAAGTCCTCCTTCACCCTTAATTCCTTTGTATTTAAAATGCGCTGCAAGGCCCTTTTCAGCAATCTCATCCATTCTCTTTGACCGTATCTGAACTTCAACCCATTTACCGCGAGGACCAACAACAGTGGTATGCAGAGACTCATATCCATTTGATTTGGGCAATGATATCCAGTCGCGTAACCTGCTTGGATTAGGTTGATAAAGATCTGTTACAACTGAATAAGCTCTCCAG
>JBGOXH010000316.1:0-3041 GCA_041479075.1 Bacteroidia bacterium
AGCCTGTATGCAAGTGCAGTCATTGATAAAGGCAATGCGAAAGTCTATATTAAGCTTGTAAACACTTCACGCTCAGCAAAATCTGTAAAGATAAATCTTGAAGGATTCTCTTTCCTGAAGAACGGAGAAATAGAGACTCTTAAATCGAAAGGATTATATGATTATAATTCAATTTCAAATCCAAAACTTATTTATCCCATGTCCAAAACTATTACAGTATCTGCAAAAAAGATCAATACTAGTCTCGATCCCAGATCAGTAAATGTTATTATTCTTGCTTATAAAAAATGAAGGGGAGAGATATTATTCAATCCCTGAATAAAGTTTCATGAACTGAACTCTTTCAATTGCAGCAGGATTTTCCATTTTCGACATGCTGAGCTTTCCACGGAAAGCATCCACATTTTCAAAATTGTGTTTTTCCATCCAGGATGCTGTTTTATTCAGAATTTCTGGAATTATATCAAATCCATTTTTATATAATACCGATGCGATTTGAACTGTAGTCGCTCCGGCAAGAAGCTGTTTTACAAAGGTTTCCCAGCTGTGAACCCCTGTTGAAGCGGAAAGGTCACAATCAACATTTCCAGAAAGAATTGAAATCCACCTCAGGGTATGATTATACTCTGTTTCAGTGCTTAAAATTCCACCATGGCTGACTTCAATTTTTTCAATATCAAAGTCAATATTATAAGGTCTGTTAAACAGAACAATACCTTTTATTCCGGTTTTGGAGAGCTTCATAACAAATTGGTTCAACGCAGAAAAATAGTATCCGATTTTAACAGACAGAGGCAGATTTGTATAGCTCCTGATCTCTTTGATAATGTCGAAGTACACCTTTTCATTTTCTTCAGTGCTCCTGCGCCAGTCGGAGGGAAGGATATAAATATTAAGCTCCAGGGCATCAACACCCGTCTCTTCAATTCTCTTTGAAAATGCCTGCCAGTTATTATTTGATACACAGTTTATACTTGCAATGACAGGTATATTGACAGCTTTCTTTGCTTCGCGAAGAAAAGCCAGATATTTTTCAAGAGTATTTCTTCTTGCGTAATCATAGATATATGCATAAGCTTCATCATAATCATGCACTCTTCGTCCAAGCATTGTACCAGGAGCCTGTGTAAGCACCTTAATATCACCCTCTTCGTTTTTAATCACTTTATCTGTTTCGACATTAATCTGTTCCTCGAAAATGGATTTTATTACAATTGCACCAACTCCGTTTTTTGCCAGTTCCTTTATATTATCGATTGAATTTGTTAATCCACAGCTGCCTGCAATCAAAGGGTTCTTCGGCTCAAGCCCAAGGTAGGAGGTTTGTAAATTTGCCATAGTTATAATGTTTTTGTTCTGTCAGAGATATTTATGCAGATTTTAAAGATAACAAAAAGAGAACTCTGAGAAAATGAAATAAGTTTTAAAATGTTGGTTATCTTTGACGCCTCACAGGAAATGCTGAATTAATGGAGCTGTTTCATTCTGTCTTCGACTGGTATATGGCCAACCTGAACTATTTTACAGTTGCGCTTCTTATGCTCATCGAAAGCACTTTTCTTCCAATGCCGTCTGAAGTAGTAATTCCATTTGCAGCTTACAAAGCAGCTCAGGGAGATTTAAATGTATTTCTGGTGATCCTTTTCGGTACCCTCGGGGCTCTTTGCGGTTCACTGATCAACTATTGTCTTGCTTATTTCCTGGGCCGTCCGATTGTTTACAGTTTTGCCGGTTCGAGATTGGGAAGAATATTTTTGTTGTCAAAAGAAAAAATTATCCGTGCTGAAGATTATTTCAGGAGAAACGGAAAATCATCAACTTTTATCGGACGGTTAGTGCCTGGCATCCGTCACCTGATCTCTATCCCTGCAGGCTTAGCTAAAATGAATCTCAGCGATTTTATACTGTATACTTTTATCGGAGCAGGAATATGGAATATAATTCTTGCAGTTATAGGCTTTTACGTATATGAAATCAGAGATAAAATTTTCCCTTATTTAGGACATATCCTTGTTGCACTGGGTGCAGGTTTTGTAATATACCTTATTTTTAAAGCCAGGAAAAACCGGAAAACAAAAAACAATAAATCTATCGATCTTCCCCCTGATCGGAGTTAAATTTTTCAAAATCGGGCAATAAATTCCAGGGTCAGCTTATCTGTATGAATTGGCAGGCTGCTTTTCAGGTAATTCTCATAATTCAGCCTGATTTCGGAATAAAACTGTTTTGGTTCAAATCCGATATTAACACCAAAAGTCAACCTGCTGGCTTCAATTTTGTTTTCAAATACAGAATTACCGATGAAATCCCACCTGGCAGTTGGTGTTATCATATAGATCATTTTTTTGTTCAGGTTGAAATTATAATAGGAGTGAAAATACATTCCATCCTCATGATTGCGCACAGACAAAGTATCGGTCCAGTTCTTACTTATATATTCGGATTCAACCAGCAGTGAGCCATTAGTATATCTCATTTCTCCGCCAAACAGAGCCAGATGGTCATGAAACTCGGTATTCCCATAGTACAGGTTACCAGCTACTCTGAACCCTTTGTCAGGCCCGACTGTCGCCCGCGCAGCCAGATTCGGTTTACCAACCCACTGAGGATTATTGTTACCTGTTCCGTTAACTACACCGACAATCATATCGACTGGCACCTGACCGGCGATTTTATATGCAGTATAAAACCCGATATCGCGCATGCCTTCGTTTATATATTTGGCTAAAAATGAGCGGTTTGCAAAAATATTCTCTGCCGGACTTCGCATATGATCAGTACTGAAAGGTATCTTCCTCTGTCCAAGATAGAAATCCAGATTCGCTACAGGCGTGAACCTGATATACACATCCATCACTTTAAATTTGCCTTCATCAGAAAGATCCATCTCAACCTTATAGGACATATAATCATTGATCTTGCCTTTAGCTCCGAACCTGGCATTTCTGACTTCAAACCGTAATGTTGTATTTTCCAGGTCAAATTCGGCTTTCGTCTTAATTACGCCATCGATATCAGGAAGATATTCGGACTTTTTTTCA
>JBGOXH010000080.1:0-10847 GCA_041479075.1 Bacteroidia bacterium
CGAAAAAGTCATGTTTCACCCCCAAACGCCCCAAGGGGGGCTTTTTAACTCTCTGTTTTTCAGTAAGTCCCCCTTGGGGGATTTAGGGGTAGATAGTAAAAGAGGGACTTTTTCAACAGCCCCAGAGAAATGCTTGTCTATCTGTTAATTACACCTCTTCCCTTAGACTTAAGAGGGCCGAGCGTTAAGAACTAGCCCAGTGGGCTAGTTTAGCGAAGGAGCCAGCTTGCAGGGAAGGGGTTGGGGGTAGGGTTGAAAAGATTTTTAATATCTGATTGATTTTTTTCATAACTTGGTATTTTAATTTTGAAACAGTTGTACTCGCTGCGCAAAATATCTGTTTCATCTGTTCTGCTTTTTCTGTTTCTTACTGTTTCCGGCGGTAATCCATATCGTTTTTCAGCCGGTGCCGGAGAATCAGGAATCGGATATGCTTGTTCAATGAAACCGGGATTCTGGTCGTCCTTTCACAACCAGGCTCTTCTTGCTTATAATAATTCCTTTTCTTTTGGTATGAATTACGAGAACCGGTTCAATATTAGTGAGCTGGGAACCCGGACAGCGGGACTCCTGATTCCAACAGGAAAGACCTCTTTAGGTATTATGTATTCACATTTCGGATATTATAATTTCAGAAGGCAGATGGTCGGTCTGGCTTGTGGTTTATCACTTTCTGAAAATATTGCTGCAGGTGTGCAGGTTGATTATTTTTCTGAAAAGACAACCGGGGAATATGGTAATTATCAATTAGTTACATGTGAGGTAGGGGCACTAGCCAAAGCTTCGGATAAGGTTATGATAGGGATTCATTTATTCAATCCTGTTCCTAATTCTTTGCGAAAAACTGCTTTACCATCTTCAATAAGGGCAGGTGCAGGAATTGAATTAAGCAATGTATTATTTGCCGGGGCAGAAGCAGAATTAAGCACCGGTGAAAAACTCATTTTCAGAACGGGATTCGAATATGAAGTATTGAAAAAATTCTGGTTCAGGGGAGGCTTCAGTACAGAAAATACATCGTTCAGCTTTGGACTTGGGTACCTCTTAAAATTTTGCAAACTCGATCTGAGCTTCGCAACGCATGAAAGATTGGGTATAACTTCTTGTGCTTCACTAATTTTTAAAATCCATTGAAATCATTTAACCACAAAGGGCACAAAGGGATTTCACAAAGGGACACAAAGGAAGAACGAACTGCATTCTTATCCTTTGTGCTCTTCGTGCGTACTTTGTGTTCTTCGCGGTTAAAAAAGATTTTAAAAATAAATCTATACTGTTTATTTACTCTAATTTTTCCCCTTATTTTCGAATTTTCAGTCTTTAGTCAGGAGGCAAAACTATCTGAAGAGATTTTGAATATTGCTGAAGAGTTAGCAGCTGATGAGTCGAATCCGGACGCAGCAGAGCTCTATATTGAGCAACTTCATGAGCTGATCGAAAATCCTGTAATGATTAATTCCGGAGATGAAGCTGAAATATCCAGGCTATTCTTCCTCTCTGAATTTCAAGTCAAAGCAATTAAAGATTATGTTCAGACATCCGGAAAGATCGTTTCCTTTTATGAAATAGCCGGTATTCCCGGATTTGACAGGCAAACAACTGAAATGATGATCCCGTTTATCTCTTTTTCTGATAAAATAAATAGTGTATCTGATACACTTATTTTCAGAAATACTCTCCTGACAAACCTGACAATAAAGCCAGGAGAAACTGATACCTCTTCCCTGGGCTCACCCTGGAAAATCCTGTCGAAATACAGATTTAATGCAGGGCGTTTTGAAGGAGGTTTTACCATTGAAAAAGATCAGGGAGAAAAATTCATTTCAGGCTCTCCTTCTCTTCCTGATTTCCTTTCAGCACACCTCTCCTATTCAGGTAAAGGAATCATCAGGAAAATAATACTTGGAGATTTTTCTTCACGGTTCGGCCTGGGCACTAATATTAACACAGGAATCCGCACAGGCTTTTCACTTACATCTCCGGGTTATATGCCCGGACGCGATGAGATCAGACCTTATTCCTCCGCCGATGAAAATAATTTCTTCAGGGGCGGTGCAGCAGAGTTTTCCATGAAAAAACTTGGACTTATACTTTTTTATTCACATAAACGAATTGATGCAACCATTCGAGCATCAGCGGATTCCTCAGCATTTTTTGTAGAAAATTTTTATAAAACAGGTTTACACAATACTCTTTCTCTGAATGATAAAAAAGATGCAGTTGCAGAAACATCTTATGGCATAAACTTATCGTTTAACTTCAAATTTCTGAAAGTCGGTTTATGCTGGTCTGAAAACAGGTTTCTTCTTCCTGTTAAAACTGACAAAAGCAACGCAGAAGATCTTTATAAATTTGAAGGCAGCCGGAATCAGATCTATTCATTGTACTATAAGGGCCTGATTAACAGGATTTTACTTTTCGGGGAATTATCCTTGAACGACCCTCAGAATCTGGCTTTGGTTCAGGGAGTCACTTTACGTCCATCTGACCGGTTGATATTAAATATCCTTTATAGAAATTATGCACCAGGATTTGTAAGTTTTCATGGAAATGGTCCGGGTAATACTTCATCGACCAGTAATGAGCAGGGTATTTCAGGCAATTTTATTTTTGAAGCAGCAAAGCATCTTTTTATAAGTGCCGGGTGTGATATCAGCAATTATCCATGGCTGAAGTACAGATGCAGTTTCCCTTCCCTCACAAAAAAAGAGGAGATAAGGATTAAGTACCTTCCATTTGAAAATCTCTCGTTTGATCTTTCTTATAATTTCAGGTATTCCATGCTTGATAACCCTCTGGAAAATGGCATAGCCCTCGTTGAAGAGGTTAAAACCCGGACAGTAAAAGGTCAGGCAAGATTTACTCTGAATAATGTAACATTTGCACTTCGTGCCGATTATAAAGTCGCTGATCCTTCAGACAGCAAGGGGATGCTTTTGCTGCATGATATAATTTACAGGTTCAGGCAAGTGCCTGTAACATTATGGTTCAGGTATTGTGTTTTCAATACAGATAATTGGGATTCAAGACTTTACACTTATGAGAATGATCTTTTATATAGTTTCAGTATCCCTGCATTATCCGGCGAAGGTAGCCGAAGTTACATTATGGTAAAATGGGAAATCGGTGATATAGCTGAACTTAGATTTAAATATGGATTGACTTCTTACTTATCTTCCGCTAATGAAAATGAAGAAAAAGACGAGATAAAAATTCAGTTCAGAATCTGGTTCTAAATTGTCTTGTAAGTCATACTCAAGGAGTGTTTCATAAAACTTGCAGGACCGCACGATCTGCAAGACTTCCTTCTACTTATTCTCCGGCGTTTTAATATCGCGGATATTTAGCTGCAAATTTTTATTTCCGCGGAATTCATTCATCTCTATGGAATAACAGATGTCGAATGGACTTCCTTTTTTGATATATTCATAATTATTGGCCAGATTAAAGGCAATAGCAGGGAGTGATTTCATCGTCGTTGTTTCCTGGCACAGATCCAGCTTCAGATGTTCTCCGCTTGAGCCTACCATACGACCGGTGCCGGTGTCAAATACATTTCGCGAAATGAAAATGGGCGACATGTTTTCAGGTCCAAATGGCTGGAACTGGCTCATCACCCTGAAAAACTCTTCATTAATCTCTGAGAATGAAAGCTCGGTATCTATAAAGATTCTGGGTAATAGCTGATCTTCAGTAATAGTGCTGTTCACATATTGTTCAAACCTTTCAATGAATGGCTGTATATTCTCTTTTTTCAGTGTAAGTCCTGCTGCAAACATATGTCCTCCGAAACTTTCAAGCAAATCGCTGCATGCTTCTATTGCCTGATAAAGATCGTATCCCTGAACTGATCGTGCAGAACCTGTGGCAAAACCATTCGATTCGGTCAGGATGACTGTGGGTCTGTAATATGTTTCGATAAGACGGGAAGCGACAATCCCTATAACACCTTTCTTCCATGCAGGATTGTAGAGAACTGTGGTTTTGGCATTTCCGGTTCGCTGATCCTCCGAAATCATTCTCATTGCTTCGGTGGTAATCACACGGTCGACGCTTCTCCGTTCAATATTAAAATTATTTATCTCTTTGCTTATAACGGTTGCCAGCTTCGAGTCATTTGCAATCAGAAGTTCAACTGCTTTGCTTCCGGTTTCCATCCTTCCGGCTGCATTTATTCTCGGACCGATTTTAAAAACAACATCCTCAACTGTTAATGTCCGGAAAACTTCTGCTTCCTTAATAATCTCTTTCAAACCTGTGCATGGTGCCTCGTTCAGCTGTTTCAGACCAAAATAAGCCATTACTCTGTTTTCACCCGTAATTGGGACTATATCGGAAGCAATGCTTACAGCAACAAGATCGAGGTAATGAGTGATGGAGCTGAAAGGAATGCCCTGGATTTTTGAATAAGCATGAATGAGCTTAAAGCCGACACCGCAGCCTGAAAGCTCTTTGAATGGATAGCTGCAGCCCGGCTGCTTTGGATCAAGAACAGCAAGAGCTTTGGGTATTTCATCCCCAGGATAATGATGATCACAGACGATTACATCAATACCTTTTGATTTTGCATAACTGATTTTTTCAACTGCTTTAATACCGCAATCCAGAGTAATAACGACTTTGCAATTATTCTCGGTAGCAAAATCTATTCCCTGGAAAGAAACCCCGTAACCTTCTTTATATCTGTTAGGTATATAATAATCAATGTTGCTGAACTGTTCCTTCAGAAATGAATAGACAAGAGCTACTGCTGTTGTACCATCAACATCATAATCGCCGTAAACAAGGATCTTTTCATTTTTCTTAATTGCTGTTGAGAGTCTGTCGACAGCAATATTCATGTCCTTCATCATGAATGGATCATGAAGGTAATCTAGGCTTGGATTGAAAAATGTTTGAGCTTCTTCCTTACTGGTTATATCCCTTTGCACCATAAGGTTAGCCAATGATTCAGATACATTAAGAGCTCCTGCAAGCTGTTTTACAACTGCACTATCTCCCCTTTCCTTTATAACCCATCGCTTTTCCATCAGCTTGCTATTTTAGTCCATTCGATGTCAAAAATATCAGTGAATCTTTTCCTGATAATGTTTTTTACCTTATTAATATCCTGCTTTTTTCCTAGTTCTTTTTCCAGGGAAGTAACTCCTTTATCTGAGAATCCACAGGGATTTATATAATTAAAATATGTGAGGTCAGTGTTTACATTTAATGCAAATCCATGCATAGTCACATATTTGCTTGCTTTAACTCCAATTGCACAAATCTTTCTTGCCTTTCCGTTAATTTCAGGATCAAGCCAGACACCAGTTCCTCCTTCAAGTCTCGAGCCTTTTAATCCAAACTCATTAATTGTTTTAATTATTATTTCTTCCAGTCGAAAAATATATTGCTTCAGTCCTATTTTAATAATTTCAAGATCAAAAATCGGATAGCCTACTATCTGTCCCGGACCATGATAGGTTATATCGCCGCCTCTGTCAATTTTGTAAAATTTAGCATCATTTGCCTGCAGCTGAATAAAATCAATAAGGAGATTATTTTCAGAACCGCTTTTACCCAGAGTATAGACATGAGGGTGTTCAACAAAGATGAGTGTTCCGGGGATATAATTCTCTCCTGTTTTGTTTAAACTTTCTCCTTCCTTTTTTTTATCAACAAGCTCTTTAAAGATTGCTGCCTGGTAATCCCAGGTCTCTTTATAATCTTTCAGGCCAATGTCCTCATATTTAACATTATAGCTCAATTTTACACCTCTCTTTTTACCGTCACAATATAGTTATAATTATCCAGCTGCGATATGTTTCTCTGCATGAAAAGATGAACGTACAAGAGGAGTGCACTCAACAAATTTAAAACCTCTGGCAATCGCTGATTGCCTGTACTTTTCGAACTTTTCAGGAGTCACATATTCAACTACTTCCATATGCTCAGGTGAAGGTTTCAGGTATTGTCCGATTGTTAAAATTTTGCATCCTGCAAGAACAAGATCATCCATTGTTTCAAGCACTTCATTATCACTTTCCCCTAGTCCGATCATTAAGCCCGACTTTGCAGTCTTACCCTGACCGGATATGTATTTAATAACGTCAAGACTTCTTTCATATTTTGCTTTTGTTCTGATCACAGGTGTTAAACGCCGGACAGTCTCAATATTATGGGATATCACATCCGGTCCCGCATCAATTATCTTCTGAATATTTTCAGGTTTACCATCAAAATCGGGGATAAGGCTTTCAATAGTTAAAGCCGGGTTCACCTGTTTAATAGTACTTATCACATCCGACCAGAATCCGGCGCCTCCATCCGGAAGATCATCACGATCAACAGAAGTTATGACGCAATGTTTCAGTTTTAAAGTTTTTATTGATTCCGCAAGCCGCAATGGTTCATATGGATCAGGGGGAAGAGGTTTTCCGGTTTTAACAGCGCAGAATTTACAGGACCTTGTGCATATATCACCCAAAATCATAAAAGTAGCGGTTCCTGCATTCCAGCATTCACCTATATTCGGGCAATTTCCGCTGGTACAGATAGTATGAAGATGATTATTTTCAACCAGGTGTTTTATTCTCGAATAATTTTCCCCGCTTGCCCTCTGCATCTTAAGCCATTTTGGTAATCTTCTCCCTTTTCCCATAAATAAATTCTGAACGCTCAAAGGTATAAAACTCTGTGCATACTTTACCTTACCCCCTTCCGTCCCCCTCTCCCAAGAGAGAGGGGAAAACTATATTAAATATTTAAGCCCCTCTCCCGCTTAGGCGGGAGGCTGGGGAGAGGCAGATGAAAAAAAACATTATATTTGTTTGTATTGAAAAACAATTAACAAATAAAAAATTTTAATATGGCAGATAATGAATTAAAACTAAGTCGTAATTATCAGAAAGTTATAGGCGATTACTCAAAGGTTGGGATACGTCCGGCAATTGATGGCCGCGAGCGAGGTGTCAGAGAGTCTCTGGAAAAACAGACTATGGGCATGGCCAGGCTGGCAGCAAACCTTATCAGCAGGAATCTGAAATATCCCAATGGCAAACCTGTTGAATGTGTTATTGCTGATACCTGTATCGGCGGGGTTGCTGAAGCAGCTTCATGTGCTGAAAAATTTAAGAAACGTGGCGTCGGAGTCAGTCTGACTGTTACGCCTTGCTGGTGCTATGGCAGCGAAACGATTGACATGGATACAGAAATGCCAAAAGCAATCTGGGGCTTTAACGGTACAGAACGACCTGGTGCAGTTTATCTTGCAGCAGCACTTGCCGGCCATACAATGAAAGGTTTGCCGGCATTCGGAATTTACGGACATGATGTCCAGGATGCCGGAGATCAGACAATTCCGGATGATGTAAGTGAGAAAATTCTGAGATTTGTAAAAGCAGGTCTGGCAGCTTCCTGCATGAAAGGGAAATCTTATCTCTCCATGGGTTCAGTTTCCATGGGTATTGCAGGATCGATAGTAAGGGAAGATTTCTTCCAGGAATATCTCGGAATGCGCAATGAGTATGTTGACATGAGCGAATTTAACAGGAGGCTGAATGAAAATATTTATGATAAAGAGGAATTCAAGAAAGCACTGGCATGGACAAAAAAATATTGTAAGGAAGGTAAGGATCTTAATGTAAAACCCAAATCGAGAGCACGCAAAGATGAGGAGTGGGAAACAGTTGTGAAAATGACTATGATTGCCAGGGATCTGATGGTTGGAAATCCAAAGCTTAAAAAGTACGGATTTGGTGAAGAGTCGCACGGTCATAATGCAATTCTTGCCGGTTTCCAGGGCCAGAGACAGTGGACAGATCACATGCCCAACGGAGATTTTCTTGAAGCTTTACTTTGCTCCTCTTTTGACTGGAACGGGATTCGTCCTCCGTATCTTGTTGCTACAGAGAATGATGCAATGAATGGAGTTCCGATGCTGTTTGGTTACCTTCTTACCAATACAGCCCAGATGTTTTCAGATATCCGGACGTACTGGAGTCCCGAAGCAATAAAAAGAGTTACAAAAATTAAACCTGCCGGACTGGCTGCAAACGGGGTGATTCACCTTATTAATTCTGGTGCTTCCGCACTTGACTTTTCGGGCAGACAAACAAATAAAGGAGAATCATGTATCAAACCATACTGGGAAATTACATCGAAAGATGCTGCCGAATGCCTCAAAGCAACAAAGTGGGAACCTGCTAATATAGGGTATTTCAGGGGTGGCGGCTTCTCTTCACAATTCAATACAAAAGGAATTATGCCTTTAACAATTTCGAGAGTTAACCTCGTGAAAGGTCTCGGACCAGTACTGCAGATTGCTGAAGGCTGGACAGTCGAGCTTCCGGAAAAAATGCATAAGATACTTACCGACAGAACTGACCCAACATGGCCGACAACATGGTTCACTCCGAGGCTTACAGGAAAAGGAGCCTTTGCTGATGTTTATTCAGTAATGGCTAACTGGGGAGCAAATCACTCAGCTTCAAGCTATGGACACATAGGAGCTGATCTGATCTCACTGGCATCGATATTGAGAATACCTGTTTGTATGCACAACCTTCCTGAAGACAAGATCTTCCGTCCAAGCGCCTGGAATGCATTTGGAATGGATAAAGAAGGATCGGACTACAGGGCATGCCGGAATTATGGAGCACTGTATAAATAAAGGCGTAAAGGCTTTAAGGTATTAAGGCGTTAAGGTGTAAAAGTGTTAATTAAGTAAAATTAAACAGTTTATTATCAATCTTTTAATAATGTCACTATGGAAAATATTCCCGGAATCAGAAAAATTGAGCTTGAAGAGGAGGCTCTGAAAGATCTCGACACAACCCGTAAATGGTCTATGTTCCTGGCCATACTCGGTTTTATTTTTGCCGGAATTATGCTAATTGGCGGTCTTATTGCCAGTCTTTTTTTATCCGTATTTAAAACTGAACATGCGTTATTCGGAGTTACTGAGCTGTTAGTAATCGTCGGAATTCTGGTATTTATTCTAATTTATTTCTTCCCTATGCTTTACCTGTTTCGTTTTTCAAAGCATACATCCAATGCTGTCAGAACCCTTGATAAAAAGGAGATGCAGAATGCAATTAAGTACCTGAGAAAATATTATGTTTATATCGGGATACTGACAATAATCGTTCTTGCAATTTATTTTGTAGCCGTTATTGCTGCAGGTGCATCAATGGCATTTTTAAAGGATCTCGGGACAGGTATTTGACATGTACTCACCCCCTTCCTTCGCTCCGCTCAGGATATCCCCCTATCTACTTTGTAAAGAGGGGGAACCGGCTCACACACAATTTATTACTCCCCCTCTTTGCCACGCAGAGAGGGGGCGGGGGGTGAGTACATGTTGACAATGATGACTATTGATTTTAAAAACTAATTCATAATAAATGCCAGGAGGAGATATTGTAATTGTATTTGACTGCGGTGCAACCAATGTAAGGGTAATTGCTATTAACAGCTGTGGTGCTATAATTGCTTCAGAATCATTACCCAATAATACAAAGCCTGATCCTTTTTTCCCGTCGTACCGGATATGGGATGTAAAAGAGATCTGGCAGAAGATGTGTCAGGCTTCTAAAAAAGTCATAAGTCAGATCAATAAAAAAAATATAATAGGAATTACCGTCACAACATTTGGTGTGGACGGAACACTCTTTGACAAATCAGGAAAGATGCTTTATCCGGTGATATCATGGCAGTGCGAGAGAACCGCTTCTATAATGTCGAACATAGGAAAATATATTCCTCTTCCTGATCTATATAAAGAGTGCGGCGTTCTTCCCTTTACTTTCAATACAATCAATAAGCTTATCTGGTTTGCAGAAAACAAACCGGAGCTGATTGAAAAAAGCTACAGGTTCCTTTTTATGCCTTCAATCTTTACATTTCTGCTTACAGGTGAAATGGTCAATGATACAACCATGGCAGGAACCTCAATGGTAACGAGCCTTTCAACACGTAAGCTGTCAAAATCGACTCTAACCAAGATCGGCTTTCCGGAAGAAAAATTCGGAGATATTGCAGAAACCGGGACTATTATCGGTAACGTCAATCATTTTGCCTCTTCTGAAACTGATATACCTCAGGGAATACCCGTAGTTGCAACAGGACACGATACTCAATTTGCGATTTTCGGATCGGGAGCTGAAAAAAATCAGCCTGTTCTCAGTTCAGGTACATGGGAAATTCTGATGGTACGTTCAGAATGTTACAAATCCGGAAAAGAACAGCTTGATATGTCCATCACCACTGAACTTGATTCTCAACCTGGATTATATAATATTGGTAATCAATGGATTGCATCAGGTGTTCTTGAATGGGCAAGAAGAAATCTTTACGGCGATGTCAAAGAAGATGTTTATGAAGTAATGATTTCCGGTGCTGAAAAAGTTCCTTTCGGTTCCAAAGGAGTTAAGGTTGTACCGAAATTCTATGAAGAGCTGAAAGGTAAGCCGGGCGGTCAGATTCTTGGACTTACAATGGAGACCACCCGCAATGAGATTTACCGTGCAATGCTTGAAGCTCTTTCAGAAAGACTGGTAGAAGGAAAAACTGCCCTGGAAAAAGCCGGAGGATTTAAGGCTGAAAGTATTTTATGTGTTGGAGGTGGTTCAAAAAACAGGTTATGGAACAAGCTGAGAGCCAGTTATTCAGGAGTGCCTGTAAAAGTCATTGACCAGAAAGAGACCACCGTTCTGGGAGCATCACTTTTCGTTCAGTCAGCATGCGGTAATGCCTCATCACCGGAAGAGGCAAGATCGGTGATTGATTATAAAACAGAAATAATAGAACCTGGGACTTAGCCTGCTTTCTTTTTGTGATTTTTACCCCCATTCTAACCTTCCCCCAAG
>JBGOXH010000181.1:0-5829 GCA_041479075.1 Bacteroidia bacterium
GAAACGTATTGAAGATCTTGAAAAGGGGTCTAAGGAGACTTTTGGACAGGTTTCTGAAATGCTTTCCAATCTTAAATCGACAAGTGCGAGCTTACAAAAAGAGACCGGCGCCCTGGTAAATGCACTGAGAAATCCCAGAGTGAGAGGCAGATGGGGTGAAATCGGACTTAAGCGGGTGGTTGAGTTCTCGGGATTATCGGAACATTGTGATTTTGTTGAGCAGGCTTACAAAGAGGGCGAAGATTCAACTATGAAACCGGATATGATAATTAATCTTCCTGGTAACAGTCATGTTGTTGTCGATTCCAAATTACCTCTGGATGCATATCTTGAAGCACTGGAAACAGATGATGAATCAGCACGGACAAAACTTTTCGAAAAGCATGCAAAGGATTTGCGCGATCATATAAATAAATTGAGCAAGAAACAATACTGGGCGCAATTTGAGAATTCTCCTGACTTTGTCATTTTGTATATGGAGGTCGAATCTGCATTCAACGCAGCTCTGACGACTGATAAAACCCTGTTGCAGGATGCAATGAACAATAAGATCATTTTGACTACCCCCACCACACTTATTGTCGTTCTGAAGTCGGTTGCTATGTCGTGGCAACAGCATAATATTACTGAAAATGCTATGCAGATAATGGATGCCGCCATGGATTTTTATAGCAGGGTAAATGTATTTGCAGATCACTTTGATAAAGTCGGAAACGGATTGAAAAATGCTTTGAAAGGATTTAATGATGCCGCAGGATCGTGGGAGAGCAGGGTTCTGCCGGCTGGCAGAAAGCTGGAACAATTAAAAGCAACAGACAATAAAGGCGTTTTACCTGATTTCGAGATTATTGATAAGCCGGTACGATCAATAAAAAAATCGGAAGAATAATTACCAGATCTTTTTGTTCTGACTTATCCACATTAAAAGATTTCACCGCTTATTTTGATGGTAATATCTCCCGGTATTTTTATAAAATCATGAAAAGAACATTTTTTATATTACTTGCAGGAGCTTTGCTTTTTTCATGTATAAGGGGTAAGAAAAGTGAGAAGGAAGCTCCTGTCATCCATGAACCTTTTTCTGCTATGAATGACAGCACTTTTCTTTTCAATGGTAATAATCTTGACGGATGGGAAATTACGAACTTTGGTCCCCAGGGGCCTGTTTATGTATCAGGAGGTGAAATAATTCTGGTGATGGGTGATGGATGCACCGGTATCACCTGGAAAAATGAGTTCCCGAAAATCAATTATAAAGTCACTCTGGAAGCAAAACGCGTCGCCGGAAACGATTTTTTCTGCGGGATGACATTCCCTGTAAATAATGATCCGTGTTCACTCATAATTGGCGGATGGGGAGGTACCGTAGTAGGACTCAGCAGCATCAATAAAATGGATGCATCAGAAAATGAGACAACGACTTTACGAGAGGTTGAAACAAACCATTGGTATAAAATTTGCCTTATAGTTAAAAAAGATACTATTAAAGCTCTGATCGATGATGAAGTTGTTGTGGATTTTGCGATAGGAAATAAAAGCTTATCAATACGTCCCGAGGTAGAGCTCTCAAAGCCATTTGGAATAGCATCATGGAAGACAACGGCAGCATTAAGGAATATACGGGTAGAAAAAATAAATTAAGGCGACAGGCAACAGGCAACGGGCGACAGAAATCATATTCAGATTATAACATCAAACTGGCAAGAGAGTATTCCAATATACTGGAAAACAGAAGGATGAAATCGGAAATTGTAAATGAGCAGATGCAACAGAAGTAACCGGTATTTTTCATTTTATCAAATAATAGTTAGATTTGTTCGAATTTTAAGTTCCGGCAGGTCTCTTAAGCGGACAATGGTTATTTAAAAAACTGTTGTCCCTTTATTAATCCTGACTGTCACAGTTTCGATTGTATTTAATGAAAAGATTTATTCTATTTCTTGCATTTGCTTTTTCCATTTTTTCTGAATCAGGATTATCAGGCTCTGTGTCAAATAATTACGGACCAGAATTTTTTCAGCATGGTGCACGCGACACAATAGAAAAACAGATTCTTTTCAATGGCAGAATATGGCGTAACCTGTATTCCAGGGTCAAAGGTGACCAGTTCCTCTTCTCCAGTGAATTTTTACCGGGGAGAGTGGTAATCGGTAATAAATCTTTTAAAAACGTCGATATCAAATACGATATATTTAATGATGAAATACTGGTTATATCGAACAAAGGACTGGTCATACAACTGAATAAAGAATATATTGATTCATTCAGTCTTGATTATCAGAACAGGACATTCTATTTTAAAAAACTCGATGTTGATACTCTGAACACACTGACAGGTTATGTAAATGTACTTGTCGAGGGCAATGTGTCACTTTATATAAAGTATAGAAAGAGTATCCTTATGCTTGCTATTGATAACAGATATGATCTTTTCAATCAGTTCCATCACATTTATATCGGGAAAAACGGCAAGTTTTATCTTATAAACAGCAAGAAAAGTCTTATTAATCTTCTGAGCGAGAATGGAAAGCAAATCAGAAATTTCATTAATAGCAATCAGTTAAAGGTATCCAGGAAAGTACCCGACAGTTTTGTGCCTGTGGTAAAATTTTATAACGATCTGCAAAAACATAAGTAACAGAATGAAATTCAGGATATTACTACTAGTTTTGATTTTGTTTCTACCTGACAATCTGATAGCGCAGGATACCTTAAAAATAACCTGGGATTACCAGAATCTCAGCTTTAAGGAATTTGTAAAGAAAGCTGAAGATGTTTATAAAATAAGAATTTTTTATAAAGAGGAATGGGTAAATGAGCTGAAACCATCAGATATTAAGGATGTTAAGTCAGTACCGGAATTTTTTGATAACCTGTTTAAAGATGTTTCACTTTATTATTTTATAGATGATGCCGGGAATATTATTATAACGAAGGATTTTTCCGTTAAAGCATCTGACAAGCCGTCTAATGAAGGTGATAAATATATTCCTCCGACAGATTACTATGAAACCCGGGATAAACAGGAGGTCACGGGGAATGTATTTATTGACATCGGAAATCCTGCTGACAAAAATAAATCCGGAACTGTCACTATATCTGGTTATGTAACAAACAGAGACACCAAGGAAGCCGTTGCAGGAGTAACTGTTTTCAACCAGCGCTTATCCGCAGGGGCAATTACAAATGAATTTGGCCATTACAGTCTGATTATGCCAAGAGGTGCATGGCTGTTACAGTTTTCATTTATTGGCATGAAGGAGAAACAGATCAATATTAATCTTTACGGAAACGGCGAGATGAACGTTGAAATGAACAACATGTTGATCCCTTTAAAAGAGACAGTCGTATCGGCTCAGAAAAACATTATGCTTCAGAGGTTTGAAACTGGTGTTGAGAAAATCAACATCACATCATTCAAGTTATTACCAACCTCAATGGGTGAATCAGATGTTATTAAAAGCTTTCTGCTAATGCCCGGAATACAATCCATTGGAGAAGGTTCTGCCGGATTCAATGTCAGAGGAGGCTCTTCAGATCAGAACCTTGTTCTCCTGTACGGAACACCAGTCTATAATTCTTCTCATTTTTTTGGTTTTTTCTCAGCTGTAAACTCCGACATAATTAAGGATGTTACACTGTACAAAGGAGGAATACCTGTACGTTATGGTGGCAGAATCTCTTCAGTACTTGATATAGGAACAACAGAGGGCAACAGGAAAGAATTTACGGGGAATGCCGGCATCAGCCCGGTTACGACGCATCTTTTGATTGAAGGGCCTATTAAAAAAGATACATGCACCTTTATTCTTGCTGGTCGTACAACTTACTCAAACTGGGTATTCGGTTTAATTAATAACCCTATACTGAAAGAAAGCAAGGCATCTTTCTATGATGTAAATGGAAAGATAACCTATGATATCAACCAGAAAAATAAGATTGACTTATCTGCATATCTGAGTCACGACGCCTTCCGTTTTTATTCTGATACAGTTTATAACTATGGTAACACTATCTTTTCACTTAAATGGCGCCATTTTTTCAATAGCAGATTTTTTTCAGTTTTTTCATTAAACAACAGTAATTACAAGTATGAAGTATCTGCTCAAGGTACTGTTAACGAGGGTTTTACACTATCTCACAGGATTAACAGTTCAGGCTTAAAAGCTGACTTTAACTGGTACCAGGGAAGGAACGAAATCAATTACGGATTTGATCTCACCCGTTATGCAGTAATGCCCGGAAGTTATCTGCCTAAGGGCGATTCATCGCTGGTTTTGGAAAAAATAATCGAAAAGGAGAGAGCCCTGGAAGGTGCAATATATTTTGAAGATAAATTCATTCTTACAGATTATCTGTCTGTAAATGCTGGATTAAGATTTTCTTCATTTTTTGCTATTGGTCCGAATACGGTTCTGAAATATGATCCGGGATCTTCAAAAAGAAAATCCACAATTATAGATACAACTCAATTTAATTCATTCTATAAGAGTTATGCAGGACCTGAATTCAGGATTTCATTAAATTTTAAAACAACACCCAGGAGTTCCTTCAAGCTCAATTATAACAGAACCCGGCAATATATTCATCTTTTATCAAATACAACATCAATATCACCCACCGATACATGGAAACTATGCGACTATTACCTTAAGCCGCAGGTTGGCGATCAGTATGCAGCAGGATTCTACCAGATGCTTTACAGGAATAGCATTGAAGCCTCCGCTGAGATATATTTTAAGACGATTAAAAATATGGTAGATTTTAAGCGGGGAGCAAACCTTATTATGGCTGAAAACATCGAACAGGATTTAGTCAATGTCAGGGGAAAAGCATATGGGATAGAACTTATGGTAAGGAAAACCGAGGGCAGGGTACGCTGGAGTGTTGGTTATACGTATGCCAGGACATTCATCAGGAGCACGGGAAAATTCAGTGACGAAATTATTAACAGAGGAGAATGGTTCCCGGCGAATTTCGATAAACCTCATGATCTGGCCGTCACTTTTAACTACCTGTTTTCACGACGATTTAGTTTTTCAGCTAATTATACCTATAGCACCGGCAGACCGATAACTTATCCCATTGCATCATATCATCTTGATAATATGGTGCTTACGCATTATTCTGACAGGAATAAATACAGGATTCCTGATTATATGAGGCTTGATATATCGCTTAAAATAAGCGGTAACCTCAAGTCGAGGAAAATAGCCCATCCCCACTGGATCTTTTCTGTATATAATCTGCTGGGCCGACAAAATGTTTATTCAGTTTATTTCAGGAATGAAAATAACCAGATACAAGGTTATAAGCTTTCTGTTTTTGGGAAGGCTATCCCTTCCTTAAGTTTTAATTTCGACTTTTAAGTTGTATGAGATCAATTAAGTATCTGATAATATCAATAGTTTTTCTGCTGGCCGGAAGCTGTATTTCACCATTCATTCCTGAGATTAATGAGACCCAGGAGATGGTTGTTGTTGAAGGGCTGATCACAGATCAGCCGGGGATTAATGTCGTGAAGCTGTCAAGATCAGTACCTCTCAATAAAGCATACACATCAAATCCATTGAAGGGATGCACTGTAACAATAAATGATGATGCCGGTAATACTTTTACTCTTTCAGAAATCTCATCAGGAACCTATATTACAGATTCTCCTGAATTTCAGGGTGTTATCGGACGAAAGTATCAGTTAAAAATAAAAATAAATGACTCCTCCTCACCCAACAAAAACTATGAATCTGCACTGATTGAAATGAAACCTGTTCCTCCGATTGACAGCCTCTATTATAAAAAAGTTACTCTTAAACAGCGTGAAGATCTGAC
>JBGOXH010000077.1:0-10926 GCA_041479075.1 Bacteroidia bacterium
CAGTGCGGATGCTCGGGGAGATATGTCTTAAACTCTTTTATCAGCTCTTCCTCATAAGCTCCTTTAAATTTTCCAGCAAAGAACCTGTCGAGGCTCTCATTATAAAGTCTTTCCCATGATTCCTCTTCTTTCCCCGGATTAACCGGGAAAAAGAGAAGGCCATTGGATTTTGCAGCTTTCAGATCACCATTTGCATCACCGATCATAAGTACTTTATCATCGGGATATTTTCCTTTTGCTCCGTATTTCAGGTGTTCTCCTTTTGTTCCATATTCCTGCCCCGCAATCATTCTTACAAAATGATCAATTTTATTTTCTTCCCACTCCCGTTTAAGAGCTTCAAGTGGTGTTTGTGAGACAACAATGATATCTGCTTTTTGTTTCATTTTCGCAAGGCATTCCTTTACAAAAGGAAACGGAGGAATTCCGAAGACTAGTTTTCCGATATCCTCATTTACTTTCAGCGACCATTCAAGTGTCTGATTAATAAACGGATCATTTACCTCGGCAGCATACTTTATTAATGTTGGATTCCCGAGCTTATTCTCTTTTTTTGTCCACTCGATCAATGGTTCACATGTCGGTATAGTGACATTTCTTGCCTTCACTTCAGGTCTGACCGAAAGCAGCTTAAGTGTCTCACTGACAGCGAGGAAACGATTGCATCCACGTGTTGTTGAATAAAGATTCACGAATTCCCATGTTTCACGGGCATATTTTGAAACCGGCTGTAACTTGTAATATTTGATAAAGTTGGGACAAAAGCACTCTTTCTGCTTTATTTCCATAGTATCAAATGCACAGCCATCTGAATCGATACCGATAAAGAAATCCTTTTCTGGCTTCAGGCTTAGCAGGAGTTCCTGTGGATTCATTATATTATTTGCAGACTAAAATTACTTTTAATGATTCAAAAGTTCATCGCATGTTGCAGGTTGCAGGTTACTTTGTTCCTTGCACCTTGAACCTTATACTCCACTATATGCGCTGAAGCCTCCGTCAACCGGGATAATCACTCCCGTAACTGCTTTTGAAAGATCAGAAGCAAGATAGAGAAGAGTACCTGTGAGCTCTTCCGGAACGCAATACCTTTCCATCGGAGTGCCGTTTAATATTTTTCTGCCTCTGGCAGTGATCTCACCTGTTTTCTCATCAGTAAGCAGGAACCTGTTCTGATTTGTCAGTAGGAAGCCCGGTGCTATTGCATTGACCCTTATGCCGGCTTTTGCAAAGTGTACTGCAAGCCATTGTGTGAAATTATTAACAGCAGCTTTGGCGGCAGAGTAAGCAGGTATCTTGGTCAGCGGCCTGTAGGAATTCATTGAAGAGATGTTTATGATTACCCCTGATTTCCGGTTGACCATATCGGCGGCAAATACCATTGACGGAAGAAGAGTCCCTTTAAAGTTCAGATCAAATACTTTGTCAAATCCTTCGATCTGCAGACCAAAAAATGTGTCTTCAGGCTTCTCGGTTCCATCCATTTTCTCGACTTTGGTAGTTGCCGCAGGTGAATTGCCTCCGGCACCATTTACCAGAATATCAATCTGTCCAAGCTTATCATGGATCTCTTTTTTTGCTCCCTCGAGTGAAGCTTTGTCGAGGACACTGGCTGAGAGTCCTATAGACTGAGATTTGAATTCCTTTTCAATCTCCTTTGCAACTTTTTCAGCGGCTTCTTTGTTCAGATCCAGAATTACTGTCTTAACACCCTGTGCTGCAAGGGATTTAGCCATCTCAGAGCAAATGATGCCGGCACCACCGGTAATCACAGCTACTTTGTTTTTTAAATTTAATTCATTCATATAATCAGGTTTATTTTTAAAATCCAAAATATTCATTTGCATTCTTATAAGATATCCCTTCGATCAGCGGCTTCAGCAGCTCCTCCTCGTCCGGCATCAGCCCCTTCTCAACCTCTTCTCCTACATAATTGCAGACAAGGCGTCTGAAATACTCGTGACGCGGGTAGGAGAGGAAGCTCCTTGAATCCGTAACCATACCGATGAACCTTCTTAAAAGTCCGAGCGATGCAAGGTCCCTGAGGTGCTTTTCCATCCCGTTTTTCTGATCGAGGAACCACCAGGCAGGACCATACTGTACTTTTACTGCTCTAGTACCATCATTGAAATTGCCTGCCATTGTTACCATCATTTCATTATCAGCAGGATTGAGGTTATAAAGAATGGTCTTTGCAAGCTGGTCAGTCTCATCGAGGCTGTTCAGGAACCTCGACATTTTAAATGCATCCTGGGGAACTGCGATGGAATCCCACCCGGTATCAGGTCCTAAAAGCCTGAACATCCTTGAGTTATTGTTCCTCAATGCCCCGACGTGGAACTGCTGAGTCCATCCACGTTTATGGTTCATCCTGCAAAGTTCTGTCATCACTGCAGCTTTATATTTCTCGTTCTCCTCAGCTGAAAGTTCATCGCCCTTCAATACTTTTTTAAGGATCTTATCAATTTCAGACGCTGTATAAGCAGCATAAAAGAACCGGTCAAGGCCGTGATCCGACGATCTGGCACCCGTTTCATGGAAGAAGTTATGCCTCTTGTCGAGAGCTTCGATTAAAGTGGCAAAATCTTTTATTTCAATTCCGCTAACCTGGCTCAGCTTATCCATATATGCCTTGAATTTCACCGGATCTTCAGTCTTGATTACATTATCAGGCCGCCAGGTCGGAAGTATAATAATTTCAAATGTACCTTTGAGCTTTTTATGATATTCAAGAGTGTCAGTCGGGTCATCAGTTGTGCAAACTACCTCGACATTCATTTTCTTCAGAAGCGACCTGATGCTGAATTCTTTAGTTTGAAGCAATGAGCTTGCTTTATTATAAATTGAAGCAGCTGTTGCCGGTGAAAGAAGTTCAAAAATATTGAAATACCTTGCAAGTTCAAGATGTGTCCAGTGATACAGCGGATTTCCAACTGTAACAGGAACTGTTTCGGCCCATTTACCAAATTTTTCAGTATCGGAAGCTTTGCCTGTGCAGTATTTCTCATCAATACCATTGGTTCTCATAGCGCGCCATTTGTAGTGATCGCCTTCAAGCCATGCCTGGGTAATGTTGCCAAACTGTCTGTCATCTGCAATCATTGCAGGAGAGAGGTGACAATGAAAATCGATTATCGGCTGGGGCTTTGAGTACTGGTGATAGAGTTTTACAGCAGTTTTATTGCTAAGGAGAAAGTCGTCATTGATAAACTGTTTCATAATGAAATTTTATTAGGATTTATAAAGATAATAATTAGGATTTTAAAAAAGAATATATTTTCGTTAACGATCACGAAAATAGGTATAACTATTCAATCTTTCAAGAAAAAACAGTTAAGAAAAGATAAAAAGCAGAATTATTTTGAAAATTAGAAAGAGATTCTTCGCTTCTCCGCCAACCGATAAATATCGGTATGATGGAGAAGCTCAGAATGACAGAGAATATTGAGAAAAGAGAGATGGGTAAATGGCGGCACTGCCGCCATTTACCCATCTCTCCCTGAAATCTCATGAATCCATTGTCATTCCGAACGAAGTTAGGAATCTCTCAAAATAAAACTGATACTAATTTAAAAAGAAAAAAACTTATGGATTTTTCCATGACAAAGAATCTAAGGTATTAATTGTGTATTTCTTCAAAGATTGTATTTTTGTTTTAACGTAAATTGTCAAATTCAAATGCGAACCTTATGAAAAAGTCAAACTCGATCCTGACAATCATTCTATTATTCTCATTTTTAACAGTTTACTCACAGGACCAATTAACATCACCCTTCAAACCTGACCTCAATAAAACTGATGTAAAAACAGTACTTAAAGCTGTAGCCGACTGGCAGGTTAAGACTCCCCTAACACATCATCTTGCTGATTGGACAAATGGTGCTTTGTATGCAGGAATGGTTGACTGGGCAGCAATAGCAGGGGATGATACCTATTATAACTGGCTCAGGGATATCGGAGAAAAACTTTCATGGAACTATTATATTCATAAGAATGATTCATCACGCAAATATCATGCAGATGATTATTGTGTCGGACAGTTCTATATTGAACTTTATCGCAAATATCACGATATGAACATGATAAAACCTATGAGGGCATACCTTGATCAAATCAGAAAGGATCCTGCAAAAGGGGATCTTAAATTTGTCAACACTAAAGGTTACTGGAGAACTGAACGATGGTCATGGTGCGATGCCTTGTTTATGGCACCTACTGTATGGGCAAAAATGGCTAATGTGACTCAGAAAAAGAAATATCTCAATTTTATGTTTCAGGAATATAAAGCCACAACTGATTATCTCTATGATAAGGATGAAGACCTTTATTTCAGAGACTCAGGTTATTTTACACGCAAAGAAGCTAATGGTGCAAAAGTTTTCTGGGGACGAGGTAATGGCTGGGTATTTGCCGGATTACCTATAATTATAAGAGAGCTGCCAGCAAAATATGAAAACAAGGAATACTTTGTCACCATTTATAAAGAGATGGCTGTAAAGCTTCTTTCTCTACAGCAGCCTGACGGATCATGGCACGCAAGTCTCCTTGATCCTGCAAGCTACCCGAACCCGGAAATGAGCGCAACCGCTTTCTTCGTTTTTGGACTTGCATGGGGAATTGAAAACGGGTACCTTGAAAAAGAAAAATATCTTCCTGCAGTCGTAAACGGATGGAAAGCAATGGTAAGTGCAGTATGGCCCGACGGAAAAGTTGGATTTATCCAGCCCATTGGAGCTGATCCTAAAGCAGTCACCAGGGAGATGACAGAGGTTTATGGTGTCGGCGGATTCCTGATGGCAGGAACTCAGATTTATAAAATGATTGAAAAAGGAATTTTTTAGAAAATGTTGCTCGTTACTAGT
This sequence comes from Bacteroidia bacterium, assembly GCA_041479075.1. Lineage (GTDB taxonomy): Bacteria > Bacteroidota > Bacteroidia > Bacteroidales > VadinHA17 > LD21. Next base: position 4,863 of record JBGOXH010000077.1, read on the forward strand.
TGCTGGTTACTTGTTGTTTAATATAAAGGGAAAGCATTATGAAAAAATTTTTGCTGCAGGTTGTTTCGTTATCAATCATTTTTCTGATTGCAACAGATTCAAAAGGACAAGGATTTCTGAGAGTGAAAGATACACAGATCGTAAATCAGAAAGGTGAAAATGTTTTACTGAGTGGAATCGGACTCGGAGGTTGGATGCTCCAGGAACCTTATATGCTCCAGCTTTCAAAGGTAGCAGGCACTCAAACTGAAATCAAAACTAAAATAACTGAGCTGATCGGTCCTGAGAATACAGAAAAATTCTATAGTGCATATCGAAAAAATATGATAACAAAAAGAGATATTGATTCTCTTAAAAAATGGGGATTCAATTCAATCCGTCTTCCAATGCACTATAATCTTTTTACTTATCCAATTGAAACAGAGCCTGTTAAAGGGAAAAACACCTGGCTGACTGAAGGATTCACACTTACCGATTCACTCCTGAAATGGTGTAAACAAAATAAAATATACCTTATTCTGGACCTGCATGCTGCCCCAGGCGGACAGGGAAATGACCGGCCAATTGCAGACGTTGATACCACAAAGCCTCAATTATGGGAAAGTGACTTAAACATTAAAAAAACAATTGCACTTTGGAAAAAACTTGCGGAAAGATATGCAAACGAGGAGTGGATAGGAGGATATGATCTGATAAACGAAACCAACTATAAAATGGATGGGAATGTTCCATTGCAGAAATTATTTCTCGCATTAACAGATGAAATCCGAAAAGTCGATAAGAAACACATAATTTTTATTGAAGGAAATCAGTTTGCAAATGATTTTAACGGTCTCGTTCCTCCCTGGGATGATAATATGGTTTACAGCTTTCACAAGTACTGGAACCCTACAACCCAGGAAACGATTCAGAAATATATCAATTTGAGGGAAGAAAATGAAGTTCCGTTATGGATGGGAGAATCGGGCGAAAATGATAATGAATGGTACAGAGGAGCAGTGACCCTGCTTGAATCAAATAACATAGGATGGGCATGGTGGACCATTAAGAAAATTGGTTCGTCAAGCGGATTAATGAATGTGGCCCGGCCAAAAGGCTATCAGACAATAATTGATTACTGGGCAGGGAAAGGGCCAAAACCCACTGAATCAGAAGCACTTGCATCATTCATGCAGCTTGCTGAAAATATGAAGCTCGAAAATTGTAAAATTAATTATGATGTTCTGAAAGCGCTTTTTAATAAATAGTTGCTGGTTGCTGGTTCCTTGTTGCTAGTTATTTAAACCAGCATCTAGCAACAAGCAACAAGCAACACTGAATTTTAAATAAAACCAATAATTATGAAAGTAGAACTCCGATATGCAGGTCATCCAATGGATGTAAAGAATTATGACACTGACAAAATAAGGAAAGAGTTTCTTATTGAAAAAGTTTTTATTCCGGATGAGATTACCCTTGTCTATTCAATGAACGACAGAATGATGGCAGGCGGCGCCATGCCTGTAAAGAAAGCTCTGAAGCTGGAAGCTGTCGAGATGGTAAAAGCATCATATTTTCTGGAGAGAAGAGAGATGGGCATGATAAATATTGGAGGTGAAGCAGTTGTTGAGACTGCAGATGCTGTTTTTAATATCGGCCATAAGGAAGCACTCTATCTTGGAAAAGGCACAAAGGATGTTGTCTTCAAATCGGGTAATCCGGATAAGCCGGCGAAGCTTTATATTAACTCGGCACCTGCACATCATGAATATCCGTCGAAAAAAATAACCTTAAAAGATGCAGAAGTGGTTGTGATGGGACGTCCTGAAGAATCAAATCACAGAACTATTAACAAGCTTGTTCATACCAGTGTATTACCCACCTGCCAGCTGCAGATGGGTATGACAGAATTAAAGCAGGGAAGTGTATGGAACACTATGCCGGTTCATACACATATACGGAGGATGGAAGTTTATTTCTATTTTGAAGTGCCGGAGAAACAGGCAGTCTGCCATTTTATGGGAGATCCGGATGAGACACGCCATATCTGGATGAAAAACGAACAGGCTGTTATATCGCCATCGTGGAGCATACACAGCGCTGCAGGCACTTCGAATTATACTTTTATCTGGGGTATGTGCGGAGAAAATATGGATTACGGAGATGTTGATACACGATTGCCTGATACACTAAAATAATGAATAAATTCATGAAAGAACTGTTTGATTTAACCGGAAAGGTAGCTCTGATTACCGGAGGTACTCATGGGATAGGCCTTGCAATCGGACTGATCCTTGGAAAAGCGGGAGCAAAAATTTGCGTAAATGATCTGCAGGATGAAAAGCTTCAAAGCTGTAAAGAAGAATTTAAAAAGGAAGGTCTGGAAGTTTATACTCTGAAATTCAATGTTACTGATGAGAACGATGTTGACAGAGGAATATCACAGATTGAAAAAAACGTTGGAGCTGTTGACATCCTTGTCAATAATGCCGGAATCATTAAACGTATCCCGATTCTTGATATGCAGCTGAGTGATTACAAGCAGGTAATTGATGTTGACCTTGTTGCACCACTAATTGTATCAAAAAGGGTTGTGCCCAAAATGATCGAAAAGCGCAGCGGTAAAATTATAAATATGTGCTCAATGATGAGCGTATATGGTCGTAATACAGTTTCAGCTTATGCTTCTGCAAAAGGCGGACTGAAGCTGCTTACTCAGAATATGACATGCGAATGGGCAAAATATAATATTCAGATAAATGGTATCGGCCCTGGTTATATTGCTACATCACAAACAGCTCCAATCCGCGAAAACGGACACCCTTTCAATGACCTTGTCATGACGCGTACACCGGCTGGTAGATGGGGCGAACCAAACGATGTCGCCTATGCAGCATTATTCCTTGCCTCAAAAGCCAGCGGTTTTGTCAATGGCCATATACTGTATGTCGATGGCGGTATACTTGCTAATTTCGGATATGTGAAAGGAGAAAATGAAGTCTGAAAGTCCATAAAGTCTCTAAATTAAATGACTTTAAGGACTTTATAGACTTATTCTTTCGGTTTTGCGTACAGATCCTCTACTTTGACTTTTTCAGGTTCATCGCTTCCGGTAGTTGTGGAAAGAATTTCTTCTTCCCTTGCTTTGCCATTAAAATAAAGGATAGCCGCAAATATTGGAACTAATGGTATATAAAGAGCATTGGTGAGGGCAGATAAAACCACGTAAAAAGGATTTGTCATAAAATCCATTGCTTTGGATGCTTCTGCCGGATTTATGAACATTTTGAGAAAGCTGCCTGTAAACGGGAGAAGTACTATTCCTGAAAGTATAAGCGAAATTATCATCACAATAATGATAAATACTGCTACCCAGCCCATATTCGGCCAGAAGCGTCTGTGAGTCAGCTTAAAGGTACGGCTTATGGCATTCCCTATATTTGGTCCTTCAACCATCAGTATGGGGAGTATGAAAAAGTACAAGGTCATCAGATAAAGCATTACAAAAAAGATCCCTATAATTATTGCAAAAAGTCCTAAAACCATAGCTATTGAACCAAGGAATGCGAAAAGAATTAATATTACAAGATAAGGAATGAAGTATTTCAGGGACTTATAAACAGAGGTAAAAATTGTTGCCTTGCTGTCGACAGGATTATAAATTACATAATAATGAAGGATTGTTGTACCAAGAAGTCCTAAAAGAGACATTGCAACTATCGGCCATATCATTGCTTTCATCTTTTCTACCATAAGGAAAATATCATCAGGATTGGAAGAGATATTCATTAATCCTTGTAAATCAAATGTGAGCGACAATAATTGTATTCCAAGCGACATTATGAATGATGTAATGAATAATACCACAAACTTATTCTTATAGAATGCCAATAATGAGGTCATTACACTGTCGAGATCGTGCTTTCGATATAACGGGTGACTGCTGAACTGATCCATATTTTTATGTTTTAGTTTTTACTAAATCTAATAATTAATATTGGCTCTTCAATCTTTTATCTTTTGTCTTTTATCTTGAAAACCCACCCCAACCCCTTCCAGCCTTGCTCCGCCGAAGCGGCTACGCGAAGGCGAGGGAGGGGATTTTCTTGGGTCTTTTATCTTTTGTCTTTATTTCCCTTTTCTCCATTCCCTTAAAATATTGCTGAACGGAAACACAGTGTTTTGTTTCCTCGGTGGAAATATGCCTTCATTGGCAGCTTTCACATCCTCAATTGTATAGAATGCCTTCGGATTAAAACGATCAATAATTTCAAGTACATTTTTAAGTTCATTCCGCTGAACGATAGTATATATAAGATGAACCTTTTCTTTTGCACCATGGGCCTCCACACTTGTAGCTCCATACCCGTTATCGTTCAGATTCATGACAAGATCAAGTCCATTCTGATGAGTTATAATCCTTATCATCTGAATCCCCATTGCCAGCTTTTCTTCAATTATCATCCCAACAAAATTCCCGGTAGCAAAACCAGCTGCATATGCAACGTAATTTACATAATTATCAAGATTTTGCATGATCTTGCTTATGGCAATTATCCAGATAAGAACCTCGAAGAAACCTAATATCGGAGCAATATTCTTTTTCCCCTTCGATACAAAAATTATACGCATTGTACCTATCGATACATCACAAATACGTGCGAGAAATATCAGCAAAGGCATTATTCCATAGCTGAAGAAGTTCGAATCAAAGAAAGAAGTTTCCATATCAGATTTATTTAAAATGGGAACAAAGATAGAAATAATGGCTCAACGGCGCAAAGGCGCAACGGCATAAAGGTGGAACTATTCTATTCCCCACTTTGAAGAGCTTGTCCCGCGTATCCGCCAACCTTGCTCCGCCGTAGTCCCGAGTACTCGGGACAAAGGCGATGCCGGCGGAGAAGCGGGAGGGTCAGGGGGATCTTTCGTTTTAACTTGCCGGTACCAGGTCTTTGGTTTTGATCTTCGAAGGAGTAAAAATCCCAATTACACCTTTCAGTCCGACACTCATAACAATATTATAAAAGAATGCAAGGAATCCTATAAGTATCAATGTGCCGCATAATGCTGCCAGGATCATGTAAATATTGAATTCGCCGTTTACATACTGAGCTCTACGGAGCATACCTTTCAGACCTGCCATACCCATAAATGCTCCCATACCGATACCTCCTAAAAGATGACACCAGAAATGAATGTTGACCAGCTTCTGACTATATACCTTTGCGCCATTAGTCAGGATTGGGAAGAGTATATAAATGGCTGAATATAATGTCATTGTAAGTCCTATCAATACTGCAACATGAACATGCGGACCTACCACCCATTGAGTATTATGAAGTATACGGTTTAATCCTACGTCTGCCTGCATAATACCTGCCGGTACTGCAAGTGCGAATCCGAGTAATCCTCCAAGCAGGAATTTAAGAGGATTTGTCATTTTAAGCGGACGTGCACTCCATAGTGTGGCAAGAGCAATAAAGAATGCAAGGCCCTGTGTAATAAGCTCAAATGCTGTTACCATTTCACCTGACAGAACCTTTAATGTATTTGGCTGCGCCTGATCGGATAGGAGATGATGTGACCAGACGGTCCATGATACAACAAGCTCAACAAGCAATGCAGCTCTGGCGATATTCTGCATAAACAAAGGCTTTCCGGTGATCATCGTTGCCAGCATGTACCATGTACCTGCAACAAAAATCAGTACAAGTCCGTCAGCAATCAGATCGAGGCCCCACCAGAACCAGTTCTTATAAAGCAGTGCATCAATTGCTGTCTCCTTCAGATCAAACCCCAGGATTGCTGCTACCATATATACCAGTATGAGAACTCCGGTAAAGAGGATTACAGCTGTATTCAGAGCCATATCAACACTTCCGCGTGCAATTGCAGCAACAGGAAGCGGAACCAGATGCTCTTTTTTATTCTTCCTGAAAAGGTTATTGAAACCGGTGATACCCAATGCTGATGAGAGTAGTGCACCTGCTTTTTGTTTTTCCCATCCCTCAGGAGTATAGGTTATTGTCTTGAAAATGTTAATTATAAAAAGTGCCGTTCCAGCCATAACCAGTGCTATTCC
>JBGOXH010000005.1:0-22225 GCA_041479075.1 Bacteroidia bacterium
CGTCAGCTGCATAATCGTCTTCAATCTGCAATAAAAGCAGGTATCCCGGTTACCAATTACGGAATGGCAATTGCCTATGTACAGGGCATTTATAAGAGAGCTATAGCACCGTTTGTGAAGGAACAAAATGAAAATCCAGTATATCTATAACTCACTTTAGTTAATTGCCTCTCCCTAAATCTCCCGCTGAGCGGGAGAGGGACTTTGGATTCTTTAATAATCATCCCCCGCTCTCTCCGGGAGCGGGGGATAAGAGGGGGTGAGGCCATCAGAACCTGAAATAAATAAACGGCATTATATCAGTAGTTCTCATCCGCAACAGAAGGACAGCAATGAGCATAACCACAGCAAGTTGCGCAATTAAGGGAGTTTTAATAAATAATCCTCTGTAAGATTCTTTAATTCTTTCAGGAAGAAGATGAATTATATAACCAACTGCCATCAGAATAAAAACACTGCTATATGCTATTAAAACTGTCAAATAGGACCCGGGAGAAAAATTCTCTCCGATCTGTTTTAACATAAGAACCGCATTATTCATATCAGGTGCCCTGAAGAATATCCAGCAAAAGCTGACAAAATTAAAGGTAATAAAGACTGCCAGTGCCCGACCAAAACGTCCTGATTTCAACCGATCTCCGAATATTGAATTCCATATCTTGTTAAATACAAGGCCGATGCCATGTAATCCACCCCAGATAATAAAACGGAGGGAAGCCCCATGCCATAATCCTCCGAGCAACATTGTAATTAACAGGTTTATCCCTGTCCTGATTTTTCCTTTTCTGTTACCACCGAGTGAAATATAGAGGTAATCCTTGAGCCATCGCGAAAGTGAAATGTGCCATCTCTTCCAGAAATCAGAAATTCCGGCTGCTTTATATGGCGAGTTAAAATTGACCGGCAACCTGAATCCCATTATCAGGGCCAGACCTATCGCAATATCAGTATAACCCGAAAAATCACAATAGATCTGAAGTCCGTATCCATAAATTGCCATCAGGTTTTCAAAACCGGAATATATCGTCGGGAAATCAAAAACGCGATCAACAAAATTTGTCGCAATAAAATCTGATATAATTATTTTCTTGATAAGCCCCTTTGAAATCATGAACAGCGCATAGCTGAACTCTCTTTTTGTCAGGCTGAAATCAGTATAAAGCTGTGGTATAAATTCAGAGGCTCTGACAATCGGTCCGGCGACAAGCTGCGGGAAAAATGAGACGTAAAAACCAAAATCAATAATATTTCTTACAGGGTCCAGCTTCCCCCTGTAAACATCAAGAGTATAGCTGAGCGACTGAAAGGTGAAAAATGAAATTCCTACCGGAAGGATTATATTGCTGATATTGAAAGAAGTGCCCAGATGTTTATTTGAAAACGAAGCAAGAAAATCATATACCTGCAGATGGCTTCCAAACAGGTTATTTATCGTATCAACAAAAAATCCGGTGTACTTAAAATATGCAAGAATTCCAAGGTTGGAAATCAGGCTTAAAAGAATAAAAAGACGTTTTAAGGATTTCTTTTTTGATTTGTATATCAGCAATCCGCATGTAAAATCAATTACTGTTACAAAAATCAGAAGGAACAGAAATAATCCTCCCGACTTATAATAGAAGAAGAGGCTTACAAGCAGAAGATAAAAGTTCCTTAGGAATAATTTCCTGTAAATCAGGCTGTAACCAGCCAATACAAAAAACAGAAACAGCCAGAATGCAGGTGTTGTAAAGATAAAAGGCTTATCAGGATCATAAGTAAATATCTGAGATAACAGCGATCCGATCATTCCTTTTTCATGAATTTGTGGTTGAGATGTTTTTTCGGGCACAGTTAAAGCAATGGTTGCTGTATCAGACTTATTCTCAGAGATTCCCGGCAGAATAGTATCCTTTGTTTCTGAAAAAAACATCGCCTCTGCAAGCATTCGTGATAGTGTGTCTGCGCCAGGATAAGTAAAATGGACATAATCTTTCTGAGCAAGCGGAGGTTTTTTCTTCGACCACTTTATGATTGATGACTTGCCTCCCATGGCACTATAGGCATCCCAGAAAGCTGTTCCGGCTTCTCGAGCAGCTTCCTCCTGGGCTTTGACTATTGACTGAATATTATTGTATGATATAATGCTATCACCTTCATTTGAAGCCATATCTGTAACTCCGACTACAATTACAGGCACTGTCGGAGCTACCTCTTTAAGAAGCATAAGCTGCCGGTACAATCCACGTCTGTAATATGAATAGTCGTGTCTGACATTCTTCACAATATTCAATCCGTAATGAAGAATTATCAGGTCAGGAGAGAGTATTTTGTAGGAATCTTCGAGGTTGTTTTTATCGACCATTGTGAATTCAAGCCCGGCACTGCCGCGCTGTGGGATATTGTCGACTATAACACCTGTACGGCTTTCAATGCTGATTCCATAAATATCCGGACTGACCCGGCTTTCAAATTCAATCTGAATATCTTTTGCTCCTCCCAGGCTGAAATCGATTTCATGTAAACCCTCACCATTTTTCAAAGAGTCGGCAGCTATCTGATTACCATCTGCTTTAATTGTGATATCTGCTCGTCCTCTTTTAATCTCATAAAAAATTCTCAGTACATCAAAAGCTGCAACAGCTCTATCTGCAAAATTTGAAGGACGTATACTGATAAATGCTTTCTCGGGATTAGTTGAAATTCCTCCCTCTGGTAAATACCTGCAGATAGTCATGAAGGGACCGAGCCTGTTATGATTAATGTCCCCGGTTTTGTAGGAAAGATAATTATAGCGTTTCCAGTTTGGAGACGATTTCAGCCAGATTGATTTAGTGTACATTACCGGCATAACAGGAAGGAATAATCCCGGACCTGTACCCCCCCTGCCCTTTCTCAGCATCTGACGAAGATAGAAAGTGATCCTGTCTCCTTCAACCTGGGAATCGCCATAATACATAATTCTTGTCTGGTTATTTGACTCCCTGAGTGTATCAATGAAAGAGTGCAGCGGGTCTGGTTTTTTATTCTCAGGAACAGGAACTAAAGTATCAGCAGAATAAATCGAATCGGTTGCTTCTGTTGACGATGAATCTGTAGCATGCTCATTAACAGGAGTTTGAAATGAATTGTCATTTTGGGTATTGACGGTAACAAGCGACGGGAAAAATTCCGATAAGGACGGAAATAATTTGCTATCAGGGAAAAGATAGAAGAGTCCGGTAAGGCAGACCAGAAATACAAGTAATATTAAAAACGACCTGAAAGGGCGCATATGTTACTCAGGAATCAGCTCTTTTTCTTTATTTTAAGCTTCTGCCCAACCTGTATCTTCTGAGGATCTGAAATATTATTTAATGTCAATACTTCAGTGGTTGTAACATTGTCGTAAAGCTTCACAATATCCCAGATTGTATCACCATAACGCACTGTGTGTGTTATATAATCGCTATCTGCCTCAACCTCAGTTTTATTCTGAGCGGGCTGAACATTTGCCTGACTATTTTTTCCGATCATAGCCTGTTTTTCTGCGAATGACATTGAATTTATTTTCGAATAGTACTCTGATCTGGAAGGATCGACAAAGACCACCAGCTTCTGTCCAACCCTGATAGTGTTCCGGTAAATGTTATTCCAGTACCTCAGATCCGATAATCCTACCCTGTACCATTCTGAAATAAACCCGAGGTTATCGCCATCTTTAACGGTATAATAAAGTTTTGTTTTTCCTTTGATATCGGCTGGTAAATATACAGATCGTGAAGGATCGCCAATAAGTATAGTTTTATTAAGATAAACATCTGATTTATAGCGTCTTATAGTGTCATTAAGATCGATAAAATCTCCAAGATGGCTAACCGGTAAAGTCAGCGCGAATGGTTTTGTTGAGCCCGGAATAAGGCCTGTCCGGTATTGTGGATTCAGAGCACGAAGTTCACCAAGAGGTATTTTCATTACTTCAGAGATCTGTGAAAGATGAATATCTTTATTGATCATAATTGTGTCAGTGGCAACAGGGAAATTTATTGGCAGCGGCAGAATATTATGTTCCGGATAATAATTTACTGCATAAGTTGCAGCAACATATTGTGCTATATATCCTCTTGTCTCTCGCGGAAGCCTGTAATATATTTCCCAGTAATCTTTTTTATTGCCTGATCTCCTGATGGCTTTATTGACATTGCCCGGACCACAGTTATAAGCTTCAATAACGAGTATCCAGTCATTATAAATATTGTACAGGTCTTTTATATATCTCGCTGCAGCGTGAGTCGATTTTACAGGATCTCTGCGTTCATCAACAATTGAATTGATTGTCAATCCGTAAGATCGTCCGGTGCTGTACATGAACTGCCATAAACCTGTTGCTCCCATTCGCGAAACTGCATTGGTATTGAGTGCTGATTCTATCACAGCCATATATTTCAGCTCTGTAGGAAGGCCATAGGAATCGAAAATATCCTCAATCATCGGAAAATAATAATCCTTAAGTCCAAGCACTGCACTGAACTTATCTCTTTGTTTTATTGTATATACATGAATATGGTTCCTGATGATTTTGTTATATGGAAGCTTAATAATCGAATTGATTTTACTGATCCTGTTTATATACACAGAATCATCATATTGAACCCCTGCCGTATCATTTGAAAAGATATCCGGATCATTCTGAAGTGCCATTTTCACGTACCAGCAATTAACCAGACTGTCGAGGTCGGCTGTGATTCTCTCAATACCGTCATCTGATCTGATAATAATTGTATCAGGAACGGAATATGCCTGCACTCTGAGTATTGCTGCAAATAATAGTATAATAAGTGTATTAATTTTCTTCATTCACTCAAGTTGTTAAAAAGTTACTCTCAGGCTCACGCTAAGTCCCAATCCTGCATGTTCAATTAAGGGTACCTGCATTGGTGCTATTGTAAGGTCAAGATTATTGCTGACATCAAAATTAAAAAGGCTGGCATCTACATTGGCATCCAGTATAGTAATCAGGTACCAGGCTGCGATGCCGATATATGAAAGATCACGGTATTTCTTATAATAGTCGATCATCCTCAGCATCCTTTCCCTGTACCATGAGGCATTTGAAGGGTCATAAGTATCGGGATAAAGTACCGGATCATAAGTTGACGGGTCAACATTTCTGATAAGTCTCAGATAAGAGTCTGTTTCAGGTATTCTATCAGTGAAATCCTGATAAGCCCGCATAAACGTGGTATATTCTTTTGTGTTAAAGTCGATTGCATAAATTAATCCTGCGAAGCCTGCATAAACAATGGGTACTTTCCAGTATTTTCTATTATAGATCTGTCCAAGACCAGGTAATGCTATAGCAAGCATCGTAGCTCTGAAAGGCTCTGCCTTAAATTGTTTCTTTTCAGTTTTCGCTACAGGAATAGTATCCTGTGCAACGATATTTTGCTGATAGAAAAATAGCTGCATAACAATAAAAACCGCTATTAATAAATATTTTTTCAAAATAAATGCAAACCGGAAAAAGCTTCCGGTACCAGTATAACGGCGCGACAAAGATAATTATTTTCAGGAGTTCAGACGATCAAATACTCCCAAAATACGCTCCATCTCTTCAGGGTTTTCGAACGGAATGACGATTTTACCTTTACCCTGTTCGTTGATTCTGAAGTTTACTTTTGCAGAAAATATCTTGTTTAAATGTTCGGAAAGCTGTGCAAAATCCTGGTTCAGCTTATTCTTTCTCTCCAGCTTTTCGGGATCTTTGATTTTCTCAGACTGAAGATGTCTGACAAGTTCTTCAGCCTGGCGTACTGACAAGTCACCGTCAATTATCTTATAATAAACATTGATTTGTTTTTTCGGATCTTCAATATTTACAAGGGTTCGTGCATGCCCCATCATCAGGTGCTTGTTTTTTATCCCGAGCTGGATTTCGGCCGGCAGCTTGAGAAGACGCAGATAGTTTGCAACAGTAGATCTCTGTTTGCCTACACTTTCGCTCAGCTGCTCCTGGGTTAGTTTACATTCCTCAATAAGCCGCTGAAAGCTTATTGCAACCTCAATAGCATCGAGATCTTCGCGCTGAATATTTTCAACAAGCGCAAGTTCAAGCATTGCCTGATCATCAGCTGTTCTGACGTATGCCGGAACATGAGATAATCCCGCCATTCTGGCTGCTCTGAGCCGTCTTTCTCCTGCTATAAGCTGATATCTGCCGCCGCTTGTTTCACGTACGGTCAGCGGTTGAACTATACCCAGCTTCTTAATTGATATTGTCAGCTCCTCGAGGGACTGTTCATCAAAGCTGGTTCTTGGCTGAAATGGATTGCCATCGATAGAATCAATTGCAATATCCATATTTGCTTCAACTTTTTTCTCAAGAACCTCTTTTTCAACTCCTTCAATTAAAGCACCCAGGCCTCTTCCCAATGCATTTTTCTTCGTCATCTCCATTATTTTTTCTGTTGAATGCTAAAATACTTTTTAAACTTTTTTTACTCTTGCTTCTTCCCTCTCAATCATTTCCTTCGCCAGATTTAGGTAGTTTACTGTTCCTCTTGAATCGGCATCATATAATATTGCAGGCTGACCAAAGCTGGGGGCTTCAGAAAGCTTGACATTCCGCTGGATGATCGTTTTAAAGACCATCTGCTGGAAATGTTTATTTACTTCCTCGGCAACCTGGTTTGATAACCTGAGCCTTGAGTCGTACATGGTCAGCAGAAATCCTTCAATCTCAAGATCTTTATTAAGGTTATTCTGAATAATTTTTATTGTATTTAGAAGCTTCCCCAGCCCTTCAAGTGCAAAATATTCGCATTGGACGGGAATAATCACTGAATGTGAAGCAGTCAGTGCATTTACCGTAAGAAGACCGAGAGAAGGAGAACAATCGATCAGGACGTAATCATAATTATCACTGATTTTGCTGAGCAAACCTTTGAGTATCTTTTCTCTTTCAGGTCTGTCGAGCATTTCAATTTCAGCACCAACCAGATCAATATTTGAAGGCAATAATGACAAATTCTCTACCTCACAGCTGATTAATGCTTCTTTAGGATCATGACCGTCAATAAGACAATCGTAAATAGTGCATTTTATCTGGCGGGTATCGACCCCAATACCCGATGTTGCATTTGCCTGTGGATCAGCATCAACTATCAGTACTTTTTTCTCAAGAGCTGCAAGGCTCGCAGCCAGGTTAATTACTGTCGTTGTCTTTCCAACACCACCCTTCTGATTCGCAACTGCTATAATCCTTCCCATATAGTTTTATTTGATTTCTTGGTTTATTTTGAGCTTCAAATTTACTATTTAATGAACCATAGCCTCAGGAAGTGAAAGATGTAATTGTAAACATTTTTTTCGTGGTTTTCAACATCTTATTAACATGGTGTTTTGTCCAGATTAGTCATAGTTTTTTGACCTGTTGACCCTTAATACCTTAGCACTTTAATAGTATTTTTTCTTTTAATCTGAATCATCTATTCCCGGTTTTATTTACATCTTTACATACTACAATAAACTAATTTTATGATTAATAATCCTTCACAAAACGAATGGTTCACCATCGTCAATCCCAATGCCGGTAACGGCAAGGGTAAAAAAGACTGGGACAGGATCTCGGCACTTTTTGCAAAAGAGAAAATCCTGATAAGCTTCAGATTCACTGAAAAGAAAGGTCAGGCGACAGAATTTGCCAGAGAAGCAATCGGAACTGGTTTCAGAAAAATTATTTCTGTTGGTGGCGATGGTACTTTGAATGAAGTAGTTAATGGGGTTTTTGCTCAGAATTTCTGCTCTTCAAAAGAGATTGTAATTGGAATGATTCCCGTCGGAACAGGCAATGACTGGGGAAGGATGTTTGGGATACCTCTTGTTTACGAAGGAGCTGTAAATGTTATAAAAGAAAATAAGATAATACCTCATGACATTGGAATTATCAGCTATTATGATGGCAGCGAACAACATAAGAGATATTTTATCAATATTGCGGGACTTGGATTTGAGGCTCTCGTCGTAAATAAAACCAATAAGCAGAAAGATAAAGGAAGAAGCAACCAAGCAATATATTTTTATAACCTTTTATCAAGTCTTGTCTCGTACAAAAAGCCTGAGGTTAATATCACTATTGATGGAAAAACAAGTTCCTATAAAATTTTTTCAATAAACGTTGGAAATGGCCGGTATTGCGGCGGCGGAATGAGACAAACCCCTGATGCCCTGCCTGATGACGGACTTCTTGATATTACTGTCATTAAAGAAATGGGCAGGTTTGAAGTCATCAGAAGCCTTAAATTACTTTACGACGGGACAATACTCAGTCATCCGAAAGTTGATGGATACCGGAGTGATAATCTTAAGGTAAGTTCAGAAACGTTGGTATTTGCGGAAGCAGATGGTGAGTCACTGGGACACACTCCTGTGGAATTTAGCATTATTCCGGCTGGAATAAATGTTGTTTATGGTACCAAAATCATTCAATAAGCTGAATCTCAAATAGTTTAGGCCAGTTCTTCCCGGTGACAAATATTCTGTTCCCCTCTTTATCGAAAGCAATTCCGTTCAGAACATTAACGCTGGTATCTGTTTGCGGATCATTCAGGATTCCTTTAAGGTCAATATAAGCAAGTACTTTTCCTGAGACAGGATCAATTCTTGCAATAAGATCAGTCATCCAGATATTGGCCCATATTTCACCTTTAATATATTCAAGCTCATTTAACTGATCGACTTTCTTCTCGTTATCATATACTTCGATTCTTGATACAACTGTAAACATTTCAGGTTCAAGAAAATACAGAACATTTGTACCATCGCTCATCGCGATCTGGTCATTGATTGTCGTTAAGCCCCAGCCTTCGGTCTGAAAATAAATTTTATTAATCTGCTTAAAAGTAGATTTTTCATAAACAAACCCTACTTTGGTTTGCCATGTAACCTGGTAAATCCGGTCACCAAATAATGTTATTCCCTCGCCAAAAAGATTGGAACCAAGATTAAGCTGCCTTGTGACTTTCCCGGTAACTAACTCAACTTCTCGAAGTGATGAGGCCTCCTGACCGGTTCCTTCATAAAGGACACCATTATCATAAAAAAGTCCCTGGGTGAATGCTCCCCTGTCATGAGGATAGGTATGAATTACTTTATAGCTGTATCTTTTCGGTATTATGTCCGAATTTATTATCATAAAATGTGTGATGGTTGTTCTGGCTTTTCCTTCTCTGTAACCAGTTGCTTTCAGTGATTTTCTGCCCGTATGTATTGTTAAAGATGATGGAATAGAGTATTCCCAGGGAGCTGATTTCAGGGAAGTTACTATTTTTCCGTCAAAAGAAATTACGATTGAATCTGGCGGCTGATTTTTATTCTCCGGCTCAAGAACCACTTTTATAGGATCGCCAAGCTTAAACTCTGAATTTTCATCAGGCGCTGTCATTTTTATTAACCTGCCATCAGTTTTATCTGCTGTACTGACCTCTGTTTTTTTTGGTGCAACATTCACATTCCCTGACCTTCCGGAACAGGAAATTATCCATGTCACAAGAAGTAGTATGAACATAGTCAGTAAATATTTCATACAATCATTTTTCATCTTGTTCCTTTTTCCGGAAAAATAAACGCTTAAAAATATTTTTTCTTGCGGAAGCAATTCGTTTTTCGGCTTCTCTCTGCTGAAGCTCAAAAGGGAAAAGGATTTGCCATACTTCGCTCCAACCCGGGAATCCACCGACATTTTTGTCATCAATATAAATGTCGGCATCTATTTTCCGGCTTACCGATTCGTCCTGTACTTCTTCAGGATAGTTTTTGTTAACTGCATAAAATTCAATTCCATTCTTTCTACAGTATTCGACAGCATCTTCGAGTTCCTTGCCTGTTCTGAAGGTCCAGAGTATCAATCTTGCCCCTCTTTTTTCAAGCTCTTTAAGTGTCTGAAATGCAAAGAGTTTCTCTTTCCCTATCTCAGGATACTGATGCTCGACAATAGTCCCGTCAAAATCAATTGCAATTTTTATGTTCGCGAAATCAATCATCTTCAAATTCAAAGAGAAGCCAAATTTAACCAAATTGGCATTATTACTGAAATTTATCTTAATTTTGCTCTCCCCCTGAACAGTTCTTTATGAAGAAACATATTCCTAATTTCATTACTTCACTTAACCTGGCATCAGGCTTTATTTCGATAATCTTTGCAATTAACGGGGATCTTGTGATAAGCTCATGGCTGATATTAGCCGCTATGATCTTCGATTTTCTGGATGGCTTTTTCGCCAGATTGCTGAAATCGTATTCTGAAATAGGCAAGGAGCTTGATTCTCTTGCTGATGTTGTAAGCTTTGGAGTTGCACCTGCAATTTTATTATATCAGCTTCTTGGTGCATCAATGGCATTAATTGATCCGATGCTGTACAATGCAAGCAGCTTTAAGACAATCTTAGTCCTTCTTTTACCTGTGATAATGCCTGTCTGCGCAGCTTTGCGCCTGGCAATATTCAATACTGACGAGACCCAGTCTGCATCATTTAAAGGTTTACCTACACCAGCAAATGCCCTGGCTGTTATTTCGGTTATAATTGCAAATCATTATTCAGACAGTAGTTTAATCGCCTCTTTCCTGGATTCGAAAGCCTCTTTGATAATTTTCACCATAATTCTTTCTATTCTTATGGTGACCAGGATACCGATGCTCTCCTTAAAGATTTCTCATTTTAAGTTTAAAGGAAATGAAGGAAGGTACATCCTGGTGGTGATGGTTGCAGCTGCATTCATTATTTTCGGTGTCAGTGCAGCGCCTCTGATTATACCTTTATATTTAATAGCTTCGCTTATCTCACTGTTTTTCAAATAGAGATTAAACAGTAAATATCTTTTAGCAGTTTTTCCCCGGGGTTTTATCCGGGGAATTTTTTTTCAAAGTATTTTACTGCATACCATACGGCAATCCAGCTGATAATTATAATTAGCGGCCAGAGAAGGTATTGTAATATTTGGGTAATATACATGGCCTTAATACTTTTTATTACATCCCCCTCACCCTCCCGCTTCGCTAAAGCTACGCGGGACAGGCTCTTCAAAGGGGGATTTTTGGGCTTTATTTCTTTTGTCTTTTATTCCCGACTCTTCGGTCGGGATCTTCGCTTCGCTCGACTTTTGTCTTTTGTCTTTTGTCTTCAATATATGTGCTCTCCCTCTTTCATTTCCTCTTCAGTAATTTTCTTTTTGTTTATTGCTTTCCATGCATACCAGATGTAAGCTAAAACAAATGGAATTATAAATGAGACATACATCATAGTTTTAAGAGTAAAGAGGCTGGATGAAGCATTCCGGATGGTAAGCGAACTTGAAAGGTCGTAACTTGAAGGATAGAATGCAGTTCCATTAAAGCCCGCAATCAGAAACAACGCAAATACTGCAAGAATGGTACCTGACCCTGTAAACCATATTCCTTTCCTGCTTCCTCTAAATATCGTCGTTCCTATTCCATGCAAAAATGCTACGACTCCTGCTAAAAAGATAATCAGGACTACAGGCATCTGAATTAAGTTATGGAGGTATTTATACTTTTCAATTGTTACCCGACCGGTCTCACCGTTTATAGCAAATCCGTTGGAAAATAAAAGTGCCACCAGAAAGAAAAGAAAGAAAACAATAAATGATATAGAATTGGTTATCAGTTTCTTAACAGACCTTTTTATAAGATCTTCATTTTCGATTGAATTAATGATGTACAATAATCCATTGGTCTTTGCAAGGAACAATACTGCAAGTCCCAGAGCAAGATTTTTACCGTTTATCAGGGCTTCCAGTCCATGCCATTGATTAGCCCATTTTACATTGTTCATATAATCGAGACTGAATCGCGATCCTGTAAAAAAGGTGGCGACTGCAGTGCCGATAAGAAAAGGACCAAGAGCTCCATTTAGTAACAGAAAAACGTCAAAAGTCTTTTTACCATATATATTTGCTGGTTTGGACCTGAATTCATATGCAATTGCCTGAATAATGAAGCTGAAGAGTATTGCGATCCAGACCCAGTAAGCGCCTCCGAAACTTGTAGCATAAAAGAGCGGGAAAGAGGCAAAGAAAGCTCCGCCAAAAGTGACGAGTGTAGTGAAAGTGAATTCCCATTTCCTCCCTAATGCATTCACTATCATTGTTTTCTGTGAATCATTTCCCGGAAGAGAGAAGATCATTGACTGTCCACCCTGGACAAACATCAGAAACACAAGCAGGCTTGCGAGCAGCGATACAATAATCCACCAGTAATGCTGTAAAAAGATATAAGAAATCATTGTAGTCATGTTTTTCCTCCTAATGTTTTGGCCCGGTTTTTATTTGTCTCACCATTATTGATACTTCTGCAATCAGAAGAGCTGTAAAGAGAATTGCAAACAGGATAAAAGTTGTCATAACTGAACCGGCGCTAATTTTTGATACTGCAACATTTACAGGCATAAGGTCCTGGATTATCCATGGCTGCCGTCCCATTTCAGCAAGGACCCAGCCCGATTCGCTGGCTATATAGACCAGCGGAATTGAAATGAGCACGATCCTGAGGAACCATCTGTTTTTCAATAAAGTACCTTTTAAAACCAGGATTAATGAAAGAGTGCAGACCAGAATAAAAAAGAAACCCAGGATTACCATTATATGAAAAGAATAGAACGACACCGATACATTCGGAATGGCATCCTCAGGCAAATCGAGGAATGCATAACCGAAATATTTTAAGTTTTCCTCAACAAAACTTTTACCCCGGAAATACTCCCTGATCAATTCAAGCTGTTCCCTGTTATTCACCAGCTTAGCCCTCTTATAATCATTCAGAACATCCTTGGCATCTGTTCCTCTCTGCATCTTTTCAACAACTGTTAATCCCTTATATTCAGCCACTCCTCCTATTACAAGGTCATTGATTCCCGGAACAAACGCATCTTTATCTCCTCCTGTTAATACCGAGAGAAAACCAGGTATCTGGATCTTGAAAACAAAATCCTTAACCTTCTTTTCACCTATTTTTTTATCTGAATCTTTCAGTATTCCGAAAACTACCAGCCCGGCATTTTGTTTTCCATTGTAGTGCGCTTCGAAGGCTGCAAATTTTACAGGTTGCACTTTGGCGATTGTTCTGGCGGAAGTATCGCCCGTAAATGCGACCATAAGGGAAGATAACAATCCGAATATTGCAGTGATAAGGATGCTTCGCTGCGCCATCCATTCTTCTCTTTTCTTCAATAGAAACCATGAGCTTATTCCCATTACAAAAACCGATGCAAGCAGGAAACCTGAAGAAATTGTATGCAGGAACTTGTCTATTGCTACCGGATTAAACAGAACTGCCCAGAAATTCACCATCTCATTACGGGCAGTATCAGGATTAAACACCATTCCGACAGGGTTTTGCATCCATGCATTGGCTACAAGTATCCATAAAGCGGAAAGGTTTGCACCAACTGCAACAAGCCATGTGGACGCAAGATGGAACTTTTTGCTCACTTTGTTCCAGCCAAAAAACATAACGGCAACAAATGTAGATTCGAGGAAAAACGCCAGAATCCCTTCGATGGCAAGCGGAGCTCCAAAAATGTCGCCCACAAACCAGGAATAATTTGACCAGTTGGTGCCAAATTCAAATTCGAGGATAATTCCGGTTGCAACGCCAATTGCGAAGTTGATTCCAAAAAGTGTCATCCAGAATCGTGTCATCCGTTTCCATTCTTCATTACCTGTCCTTACATATATTGTCTCCATCATTGCGACAATAAATGAAAGTCCAAGGGTAAGAGGAACGAAGATCCAGTGGTAAATCGCGGTCAGTGCAAACTGAGCTCTTGACCAGTCTACAAGAGACATATCTATATGTTCAAACATTATGGAGAATTTGTTAGTTGATCAATAACATATTCACTTCTTTTGCTATCAGTATCGAACTTTTTTTGAAGAAAATCGGGGAAAAAGAAGATTTTCAGAACAGCAAATATTATAAAAAGCTTGATTATGATGATTACCCAGACTTTTTTCCCCCATGAAGACATATTTCTGAATCCATCATAATAAAAATGGATGACCTTGTACAAAGGGAGAAAATAATTTCTCTTAATCATCATTAATATGGTGTGAAATCAGGGTTAAGTTTGTTTTTTAGATTTTTTAGGTTTATCTGTTTCCTTTTTCTGTTCCTCGAAAGTAACATCCTCTTCGTTGGAATTTACAATAGTATCTCCAATATCTCCCGGTGATAAACCTGAGGTGATTTTCTGTACAGCCTTAAAGTTATAAAAGAACTCTCTGGCAAAAACCCTGATGACGGTGTAAGCCGGAATACCCAAGATCATCCCGGGAATACCTGCTGCAAAACCGGCTGCAAGTATAACCACGAAAATCTCAAGAGGATGGGCTCTTACACTATTTGAAAAGATAATAGGCTGAAATACAATGTTGTCAATAAGATGGGTTATTGCTTCAACTATGATCATGTAATAAACAAGCGGAACAACTACAGTTTTAAAATCCATATTAATGTGTGAAGCTACCCCCATTATTATTGCAATGAACAAGCCAAGCCATGGTCCTACATAAGGAATAACATTCAGAATCCCAAGAATAAGTCCCATCACCAGTGCCTGCTGAAAATCGATTCCGACGATTGTCATTCCGATATCAATAAGTATCATTATACATGTACTCTGAATCAGAATCCCAATGAAATACCTGGTAAGCAGGTTTTTTATTGAATATAAAGCTCTGGAAAAATTATCAGTGTATTGATCAGGAACCCACATCAGAATTGATTCGAAGAACAGATGCTGATCCTTGAGAAAAAAGAATGTTATAAATGAGATTGAGAAGATCGCAATAATAATGTTTCCAAGAATGTTTACCAGGGATCCAAGAAAATTCTGGATCATTCCAATATTAAGAACTACCGAAACCTTTGCGGCAAAATAATCCTTTAGAGTCTGTTCCGAAAAATCCTTATTGAACGATTTAAATAAATTTTGTATCCAGTCTATTGGTCCCTGAACAAGCTGAACAACTTTTTCACTTTCAATCGACGAGAAATAATTTATTTGTCTGGTTATAAGCGGTATAAAAATTATAAAAAATAATACAATGAAACCCCAGATAATAAGCAGAGTAATTAAAGCGCTAAGTGCCCGTGGAAAATTCCATTTTTTTATCCTGATCTTACAGAGCAGGTCAACCAGTGGGCGCCCCATAATTGACAGGACACCTGCAACAAGAATATAAACCACGATGTTCCGGAAAAACCAAGCACATGCTAAAAGGAGTAGAATTCCGCAAAAAATCAGGATGTATCTGAGTGTCGTGTTCATATTCTGAGCATTCCGTACACAAACCTAATTGAAATTTTCGGAATTCCCCAAAAATCATAATTACTATTCCCTTCCTGCCTCTCCCCAACCTCCCGCCTAAGCGGGAGAGGGGCTATCTAATTAAATCACAGGTATTTACTCCCCCTTCTTCCGCAAAGCGGAAAGGGGGCTGGGGGGATGAGGCCGCCAAAAGAGAGGGGTTCGGATAGCTATCTGGGATGTGAGTATATGATTTTAACTATGCCATATTGTCTGCCTTATTAATAAATAATACGCCATTTTGTCATATTCTCTGTTTTGGAACAGAACTTGACAATATGGTAATGCAATAATTAATATGTGTATAACTTAAAAATAATGGAGGACAAAACTATGTTACCAACAATTTCAAGAAGAACTTATAGCCCGTTTCTGTCAAATCTTTTTGACGATGATTTCTTTCCTGTACTGACCAGCAGAACCAGCTCAATGCCGGCTGTCAATATCAAGGAAGATGAAAAAAACTATACTCTCGAACTTGCTATCCCGGGTATGGATAAGAAAGATCTGAAAATTGACATCAATGAGGATGTTCTTACGATCTCATCAGAGACTAAAAATGAATCTGAAGAAGAAAAAGACGGTTATAAGAGGAAAGAGTTCAGTTACTCAACTTTCTGCAGAAGCTTCTATATTCCTGAAAATGTGAACAGGGATAAAATTGGTACTTCATACAAAGACGGGATACTTAACATCGAGCTTCCCAAGATGGAAGAAGAAAAGAGCAAGATTACCAAAACGATCAAGATTTCGTAATCAGAGGTTGATTTAAAAAGAAATAGGCTGATTTATTCAGCCTATTTTTTTTGTGCACACTCTTCTTCAAATTGCTGTGCAAATTTCTTCCCGAATTCTTTCAGAGCATTTTCTTTAGTTCCTGAAGGAAGAAACTTGAATGCCTGTGTCTCTTCAAAGATCTTCAGCTTTAAATTCCTCATTGCTTCAATAATAATTTTTGAAGCTTCTCCGCTCCAGCCATACGATCCGAATGCACCGGCAAGCTTTCCTTTATCTCTCAAAGGATTTATCAGCGCAAACAACTTATAGACAGGCAGAAGCGTATTCTGATTAATTGTCGGTGAGCCAACCAGGAAGGCATCATTTGCTATCAGTTTTGATTCAAGCTTGTCCAATTCGAGATTTTCAATATCAATTATTTCGATACTGAAATCACCAGTTTCCCTTATACCAGCGGCAACCAACTCTGCTGCCTTTTTTGTATAACCGTATGCCGAAACGTATGCGATAAGTATATGTCGTCTTGCTTTAACACCGGTAAGCTGCAGATATTCATTTGCATATTCTTCCGTGAGATCAACTATATGTTTCCAGTTTGAACTAAGGATCGGTCCATGCCCTGGACATATATACCTGATATCCAGTAGTTTAATTCTTTCAATTGCTTTTATCATAAACCTGCTGAATGGCTTCAGGATTACATCAAAATAATACTTGAATGTCTGAAGGTACTCTGGAGTGAGCTCATCTTTCATTTCATAACTGCAATAATGAGCTCCGAAAGAATCGCAGGTAAACAAAATTTTATCTTCTTCAAGGTATGTGTAAATGGAATCAGGCCAGTGAAGATTAGGTGCTGAAATGAATTTTAATGTTTTATTTCCGAGGTCAAGCGTGTCACCGTCTTTAACGATCAGTGATTTAAACGGTTTATTCAGCATATCTTCAAGATACCTTATTGCATTTCCGCTTCCGACAACAATGGCTGATGGTACAAGCTCCAGCAACAGCTTCAGACTTCCGGAATGATCAGGCTCAGTATGGTCGAGAATGATATAGCTTATTTCAGCCGGATCTGTAACGGCTTGCAGTTTTTTAAGATATGTTACGCTGAATTTTTCCTTTGCAACTTCTATCAGAGTTTTCTTTTCAGCATTTATAAAAAAGGAGTTATAGGTTGTACCGTAATCGGTAGTCATTACGATATCAAATGTTTTGATATCATAATCAAGAATACCTATCCATTTTACATCTTCTGTAATATCGATAATTCTGTCGTCCTTTTTATCCATTTTGCCTTGTTTTCAGATCTTGGCGATGATGCTTTTATTTGCTTTGACCTGCTGCAGAATAGGGATTTCAATTTCGGTACCTAGTGGCAGAAAGATATCCACCCTCGATCCGAATTTTATAAAACCAAGCTCATCGCCCTGTCTTACATCCTGATTTTCTTTTGCATAAGTCACGATTCGCCTTGCAACAGCTCCTGCAATCTGCCTGATTAATATTTCGGTTCCTTTTATCGTTTCAATAACTATTGTACTCCTTTCGTTCAGCTCTGAAGATTTGGGATGCCATGCAACCATATTATGCCCCGGGTGATATTCAACATATTTTATATGTCCGGAAACAGGATATCTGTTACTGTGCATATTAAACGCAGACATAAAGATTGAAACCTGCAGCCGCATATCTTTAAAGTATTCCTTCTCTTCGGTTTCTTCAATAACAACTACTTTTCCGTCTGCCGGTGCATAGATAAGTCCCGGATCGGGTTCCAGGTGCCTGGCTGGTAAACGGAAGAAAAAAAGCAGAAACATATAAAGTATAAGAGAACCGATGCCCAGAATCCATTTTATCAGCATCAGGTCATTAACAAGAATGCAGATAATAACATTAATCAGAAGCAGAATCAGAAACCCGATAACCAGGATTTTATATCCTTCCTTATGAATGCTCATTCTGAAAAATTTTGCACAAAACTAATCAAGTCCTTTCAATCATCCAAAAAGTGAAATAAAAAGATACACAAGCGGGAAAGATAATATTGTACTGTCAAAACGGTCAAGGAAACCTCCATGCCCGGGCATAATTGAGCCTGAATCTTTAACTCCGATGCTTCGTTTCAGCATTGATTCGATAAGATCGCCGTATGTTCCTGCAACCGAGATTATTACGGAAACAATAATCCATTCAACAGAATTGATCACTCCAAACCACCGGGAAAAGAACCAGGCTACTGCAGCCGAAACGATCAATCCTCCGAAAAATCCTTCCCATGATTTCTTGGGTGAGATTCTTTCCATAAGTCTGTGACGTCCAAAAGTGCTTCCAATAAGGTATGCAAATGAATCATTTACCCAGAGAAGGATAAAAAAACCAACGATAATACCCGGAGAAAATGTTATTCCTTCGTGAGGCAGAATGGATTTGAGCCCGGAATGTGAAAATGCCGAAAAGGGAAACAACGAAAAAGGGAGAGCTATATAAAGGACCGGGAAAATTGTATGAGCAAGAGAATCAAATGGTTTGTCCTGCTTCCGGTAGAGCTCTGCTGCCATTATTACAAGTAACATCGGTATAAGAATCAGGCAAAACTTCATCTGTAAAAATCCTGATGCTACAAGTGATGACAGGATATATCCAGCTGCACCGGTAATGATACCCGGGATCAGCTGAGGTCTTACCCCTGTATTCTTTATCATCACATAATATTCATACTGGATGCCGACAAGAATTACGAGGCCTGTCAGGAAAAAAGTTATGGGATGAAGCCAGAATCCGCCAAGCGTGAATATTACTATCCACGCTCCAGTTAATGTCCGTCTGACGAGATTATTCAAGCTTTAGAAGTTTAGTCTTAATGCATTGATTTTTAAAAGCCGATATCAGGATCAAAGGTAACCGATGTTACTTTTTTTGATCCGTTTTATCCTTTTTTTTCTTTTTTGCTTTTACCAGTTTTCCTTCTTCTTTGCTGGTTTTATCCTCTTTATTTTTCTTGGTATCAGCCTCTTTTTGCTCCTTCACCAGTTCAGCTTTTCTCTTACCGAAAATTCTTTCAAGATCTTCACTGAAAATAACCTCTTTCTCCAGAAGCAGCTCAGCAAGTTCTGTCAGCCCTTTCATGTGAGTTTTAAGTAATCCCTTTGCCCGCAGATAGGATTCTTCAATTATCTGCTTGACTTCCTTATCGATAACTTCGGCAGTTCTTTCGCTGTATGGTTTTGTAAATCCGAAATCAGACTGCCCTGATGAATCATAAAAACTGACATTGCCTACTTTTTCACTCATACCAAAAAATGATACCATTGCATAAGCCTGCTTGGTAATTTTTTCAAGGTCGCTGAGCGCCCCGGTCGATATCTTTCCAAAAACAAGCTCTTCTGAAGCACGGCCGCCAAGAGCATAAGCCATTTCGTCAAGAAGCTGTTCGCGAGTTGTAATTTGTCTTTCTTCAGGCAGGTACCATGCAGCTCCAAGGGCCCTTCCCCTTGGTATGATAGTCACTTTCACCAGAGGGCTTGCATATTCAAGAAGCCACGATGCAGTTGCATGTCCGGCTTCATGATAGGCAATTGTTTTTTTCTCCTCAAGAGAAATGATTTTATTTTTTCTTTCCAGGCCGCCTACAATCCTGTCGACGGCATCAAGGAAATCCTGTTTATCGACAACTTTTTTGTTTTTCCTTGCTGCAATCAGAGCTGATTCGTTGCAAACGTTAGCGATATCGGCTCCTGAAAATCCCGGAGTCTGCTTGGCAAGAAATACAATATCAAAATCTTTTTCGAGCTTGATAGGACGGAGATGTACTTTAAATATGGCTTCTCTTTCATTGAGATCGGGCAACTCTACATGAATCTGGCGGTCAAAGCGGCCGGCCCTGAGCAGAGCTCTGTCTAGTATATCAGCTCTGTTGGTTGCCGCCAGAATAATTACACCCATGTTTGTTCCGAAACCGTCCATCTCTGTAAGAAGCTGATTCAGAGTATTTTCGCGTTCATCATTTGAACCAAAATTTACATTTCTTCCTCTTGCTCTTCCTACAGCATCAATTTCGTCAATAAAAACAATACACGGGGCTTTTTCCTTCGCCTGTTTGAAAAGGTCCCTGACTCTTGAAGCACCTACGCCAACGAACATTTCAACAAAGTCGGATCCTGAAAGTGAGAAAAATGGAACATTAGCTTCGCCGGCAACAGCTTTTGCAAGGAGTGTTTTTCCGGTTCCTGGGGGACCAATAAGCAGAGCACCCTTTGGAATTTTACCGCCAAGCTGGGTATATTTCTTTGGGTTTTTCAAGAAATCAACAATTTCCATAACTTCTGTTTTGGCTTCTTCCAGTCCGGCAACGTCATTGAAGTTTAGTTTTACATTGGTATCCTTATCGAATATCTGTGCTCTTGATTTCCCAACGCTGAATATCCCCCCTGCTCCACCAGCGCCTCCCCCTGCCATACGGCGCATCAGGAACAACCAGACAATTATCAATAAAGCCGGCAAAATAAGCCAGCCAAGAATTTCAGTAAAATAGTTTGTCCGTTTATCATAATCAAGATTAATCATTTCACCGTCAGAATACCCGGCGCTTTTCTGTGTTTCAGACAGGAAATTTTCAAAAAGAGTTATATCGCCAAAAGTATGTATGAACTGAGGTTTCTGAACCTGTAATCCTATTCCTTTAGTTGTTTTGGAAACATCTGGATATCTGGTAGACTCAAGTGCTTCTTTCTTCAGATAAATTTCAGCCCGTTCTTTATTAATTACTATAATCTTATCAATATCATGATTTTTAATCATCTCTTTTATCATACTGGCTGTGGCCTTATGTTCTGGACTCCTACTGATAAATATCTCGAAAAGGATAACAGAGAGCGCCAGAATAGCCCAGATCCAATTGGTATTAAAACGAGGCTTGGCATTCTTACCATTCTTATTATCAGGTGTGCTGCTATTGTTATTCTCTGCCATAAATCTTTAAATTACTTTAATTTATCCTCCATTGCTTCAATTGTGGCATCAGCCCAAAGCGATTCAAGGCTGTAAAAATTCCGGTACTTTTCAAGAAAGATATGTACTATCACGTTGCCATAATCGAGAAGTACCCAGAAACAATTATCAAGACCTTCTAAATGCAATGGCTTTTCCCCGGCCATTTTTCTTACGGTATATTCAACTGAATCGCAGATAGAATCGACTTGTGTAACTGATGTCCCATGACAAATGACAAAATAATCAGCAATTCTGTTTTCCAGGTTCCGTAAATCTATTTTCAGGACATCATGTCCTTTTTTCTCATAAATTCCTTTTACAACACTTTTTAAAAGAACATCAGCTCCATCAGATCTTTTCTTCATCAATAATTATCAGTTAGATATCGACCTACAAAAGTACAAACTTTTATCTGTATTTTTGTCACAAATGACCATTTTTGCAATTTCAGTGCCAATCTTTAACCTGATTCCGGAATTGATTTCAAAAACATAAATCATTCTGTTAAATATTTAACAATCATGATCATAGGATCAAATTTAAATTTTTATAAAAATCTGTCATCAACAAATGATCAGGCATCATTACTGTTAAAAACTGAAAGTCCTCCGGAAGGGACAGTTATTTATACAGATTTCCAGAGTGCCGGCAGAGGTCAGAAGGAAAACAAATGGGAAAGCGATGAAGGTAAAAATCTGTTAATCAGTATAATACTTTATCCGAAATTCATAGCGCCTGAGGACCAGTTCTATATTTCTATGACTGTTTCGCTTGGAATCTGCGACTTTATTGACAGCTTTTTCCCTGGCAGTAAAATAAAATGGCCGAACGATATTTATATTAAAAATGACAAAATAGCAGGTATTCTGATCGAAAATTCTATTCTGGGTGAAACCATTGAAAGTAGTGTTGCAGGAATCGGTATAAATATTAATCAGGAAAAATTCTCAGATATAGTTCCAAATCCGGCGTCCATTAAAATGGTTACAGGAGATGAATATGACAGGATTATTTGCCTGAAGCAGCTGCTCTCCGATCTCGATAGAAGATATAAAAAGCTTTTATATGGAGATCATGACCAGATAAGGA
The DNA here is from genome assembly GCA_041479075.1 of Bacteroidia bacterium. Taxonomy (GTDB): domain Bacteria; phylum Bacteroidota; class Bacteroidia; order Bacteroidales; family VadinHA17; genus LD21. The sequence continues at coordinate 22,161 of JBGOXH010000005.1, forward strand.
AAGAATATAATTTACGCCTTCACAGGTTGGGAGAATGGCATTCTTTTAAAACAGAAGATACTGTC
>JBGOXH010000068.1:0-11457 GCA_041479075.1 Bacteroidia bacterium
AAAACATATCAACAAACTTAACAAATATGTCAAAGAACTCTTGTTCTATCCTATATTGCCAAATGGCACAAATATAGGGGGGCTCAAATAAATATAATATAAAAAATATTGTAAATGAACGGATTAAAAGTCCCCCTTAGGGGATTTAGGGGTAAAAAGTCACTTATTGTATTCATCAAAAAAATCATTTCCCTTATCATCGGTAAGGATAAAGGCAGCCATATTTTCGACTTTGATCTTTCTTATTGCTTCCATCCCAAGATCCTCAAAATCAACAAGTTCCACCGATTTGATATTCTCAGCTGCAAGCACTGCTGCAGGACCGCCGATTGACCCGAGGAAGAATCCTCCGTACTTTTTACAAGCATCAATTACTGCCCTGTTACGGTTTCCTTTTGCTACCATAATAAGTGATCCGCCAAGGCTTTGAAACAAATCAACATAAGAATCCATCCGTCCGGCTGTTGTCGGACCGAAACTTCCGGAGGGCATGCCTTCCGGTGTTTTGGCAGGGCCTGCATAATATATAGGATGATTCTTAAAATAATCCGGCATCGGTTTCCCTTCATCAATCATTTGTTTAATTCTGGCATGAGCAATATCGCGTGCCACAATCAGTGTCCCTTTCAGGTTCAACCGGGTTTTGACCGGATACTTTGTCAGCTGAGCCAGCACTTCTTTCATTGGTCTGTCAAGATCGACTTCGACAGGTTTTTCAAGCCTGGGTGCTTTTTTCGGCATAAAACGCTCAGGATTCTTTTCAAGCTCTTCAAGAAAGATGCCCTGTTCATTAATTTTTGCTTTTATGTTCCTGTCTGCACTGCAGCTTACACCTAATCCTACAGGGCATGATGCAGCATGACGAGGTAACCTTATAACTCTTACATCATGAACAAAATATTTACCGCCGAATTGTGCTCCAACACCATATTCATGGCAAATCTTTTCAATTTTCTTCTCCCATTCAAGGTCGCGGAATGCACGGCCGCTCTCCTTTCCGGTTGTCGGAAGATGATCGAGATAACCTGCCGAAGCTTCTTTCACTGCCTTTAGAGTTGCTTCGGCTGATGTTCCTCCGATGACCAGTGCAAGATGATACGGAGGACATGCTGACGTGCCGAGGTCTTTAATTTTATCCTTAACAAATTTTGTCAGCGATGCTTCGTTAAGCAACGACTTCGTTTGCTGATACAAAAAAGTTTTATTAGCGGAACCTCCGCCCTTTGTAATAAAAAGAAATTCATAAGAATTCCCCTCGGTCGAATATATGTCGATTTGTGCCGGTAAATTGGTGCAACTGTTTTTTTCATCAAACATCGAGTAAGGCACAATTTGTGAATACCGCAGGTTCTTTTCCTTGTACGTTTCATAAATTCCTTTCGACAAGTAAAGTGCATCATTAACGCCGGTCCAGACTTGCTCACCCTTCTTGCCTATTACAATAGCAGTGCCGGTATCCTGGCACCATGGCAGATCGCCTTTAGCTGAAATTACTGTGTTGCGAATCATTACATAAGCCACAAAACGGTCATTATCAGTTGCTTCCGGATCACCAAGAATTGAGGCTAATTTTTCGAGATGTGATGTTCTCAGGTAAAAGGAAAGATCTGAAACTGCTGTTTTTGCGAGAAGTTCCAGCCCGCGGGGATCAATCTTTAAAATCTTTTTACCATCTGCTACAATGACCTTTACGTAGTCTTTCGAAAGAAGCCTGTACTGGGTTGTATCCTTTTCAATCTGAAAAGGTTTTTCATAAATAAATTCTGCCATGTCGCTCTGTTATTTTATTAACAATAAATGAATTAGATCAATTTTTCATTAATTATCAAATCATTATAAATATAATAATAAATGAATGAAAAAAAATATTCATTAGTCAGATCAATTTAAAAAGGGTAAAAGGTAATTACTTAAATTAAAAACTTACACAGAATAAATCCGGAGAAGCACAGAGAGCCACAGAGGTATCTCTCAGTGTAGCTCTGTGCTCCTCTGTGGAACTCTGTGTAAGTTCTTAAAATTTTTTATTTGATAATTTCTTTAAAACTGAATTTTTCTTTAGCCCAGATACCTTTCGGGGTCATCTCGAGAGTACAGCATTCTACAAAAATATCATGCTGGAATACAAGAATATAATTGCCCTCCAGGGCTTCCTGAAGAATTGATTTTTTCTCTTCAATTGTTTTTAATGATTCGACATCGTAGCTCATATTCCAGATAAGCGGAATATGTGCTGTTGTCGGAATAAGATCTCCGGTATAAACAAGTGTTTTATTCTTATAATTAATTACAGGAATCATTAAGCCCGGAGTATGTCCATAACACATCCTGATTGAAAAACCTTTAAATAATTCACCTTCTTCATCAACCAGGTTAAGCCTTCCGCTTTGAGCCAGCGGAAGAAAATTTTCCTCCAGGAATGCATCAGCTTCGCGCAGATTATTTTCTGAAGCCCACTCCCATTGTCTCCTGCTGACATGATAAATTGCATTTGGAAACACAAGTTCATAACCTGCTCCACCTGATTTTTTTTTGGCACAACCTCCGCAATGATCGGCATGCAGATGTGTCAGAACAACATCAGTTATGTTTTCTGGAGTGTATCCAAATGATTTTAAGCCATTAACCAATCCTTCTCCACCATGCAGATAAACATATCTGAAAAATTTTTCATCCTGTTTGTCGCCATAGCCGGCATCAACTAAAATGATATGGTCATCTGTTTCCACAATAAGTGAACGAAGTGTAAGAACAATCAGGTTATTTTCATCGGCAGGATAAATCCGCGACCAGAGTGCTTTCGGAATGACACCAAACATGGCGCCGCCATCGACTTTGAAATTTGAAATATTAAACAGGTGAAGTTTCATTCAAAGAGATATATTATGTATTTAATTAAGCTATATAAGGTTTCTTTTTCTTCGTAGTTAACTGGAACATTATCCTCATCATCAGCCTTATCATCTGGTACGAGAACCACCCTGAAAGTCTGAAGAACCAGGTTCTCCGGCGGGAATGTTCCTCAATAGTTACCTGATGACAATCATTTTGAATGATGTTCCTCAGGACTTCTTCAAATTTTTGTGTAAATCCTTCATCAAGGATTCCCACATTTATCTCTATACTCGCATAATCACTAACGTGGTTCATGTTATAACTGCCTATTGTACACCACTTCCCATCAACAGTAGCAACCTTTGCATGTAGGTTTGATGGCAAGTATTCATAAATTCTAATTTTGTTACGGAGAATGAAATCGTAAAGAAAATGAGTTGCTCTGTCGAACATCGGAGCATCAGATTCTGCAGCAAGAACGATTGTTATATCGACACCTCTGAGACTGGCATTTTTTAAAAGTTTCCTTTCATTACGTCCGGGAAGAAAATAGCTGGCCATTATTATCATTCTTGTCTGAGCTTGTTTGAGGGCAGTTCTATAGCTCCTCAATATCTCAATTTTGTTTCTGTACCAGTTGTTTTGTAAGACTTTAAGTTTAACATTCTCATCATATAAAACCGGTGTATAAATAATTTCATGAGAACGTTCTTCTTTTGGAAGAAACTTTTTATTCCAGAGTTTCTTGATAATTGAAAGTATCTGAACACATTCAGGCCCTTTTATTAAAACTGCAAAATCGAGCCATGCTTTTTTTGAACCAAAGCCATGATAACGGTTGGCATAGTTCATACCACCAATAATTGCAACTTCTCCATCAACAATAACCACCTTGGAATGGAGCCGCAGACTTAACTGGAACCCTTTGGTTATAAATGTCGGAGAAAAAAAACGAAACAGGATTCCTGATTCTTCTATGCTGTTAATCAATTCGTTAGAGAGGTACTTTGTTCCAAATGCATCAAGAAGGAGATATGTCCTGACACCTCTTTTTGCAGCTCTGATCAATGCATCTATAATTCTGATGCCTGTTTCATCTTCATCAATAATATATGTCTGGAAATGAATGAAGTGTTTTGCTGCATCAATGATCTCTTCAACAGATGAAAAAAAGGATTCGCCGCTCTGAATCAGCTTTACCTGATGTCCGCTTCTGTATTCTATTTCACGCGAACGTTTTTTCATAAAAGTTGCCATATCTTTTCCCTGATACAAAGATAAGAGTTTACCCTTCAGTAAAGTTGAATCAAAGATTTTTACATTAATTTAGCATCGCTCATTTCATAATATAAAATATGACAAGAAGAAACATGATTGGTAAAATGGCAGGAGCAGCAGTTGTCGCTGCCGGTACTCCTTTCACCAAAGGTTTCAGCAGGCCAGGTGAAGAAAATCAGAATCTGAAAGGTAATATCCATCATTCAGTAAGCCAGTGGTGTTATAATGATATCCCTCTTGAAGATTTTGCGAAAGCCTGCAAAGAGATGGGTATTGAATCTATTGAGCTTCTTGAGGAAAAAGACTGGGCAACTGTTCAGAAATTTGGTCTCAAATGTGCTGTTGGTTATGCCACCGATTGGGGTATTCCAAAAGGATTTAATCGCATTGTCAATCATGAAAAATTAATTGCTGATTTTGAAACAATGATCCCGAAAGCTGCTGCTGCAGGTGTTCCCAATCTGATCTGCTTTTCCGGGAACCGTGAAGGGCAGAACGATAATGAGGGACTGATAAACTGCGCTCAGGGAATCCGTAAAATTATGCCATCGGCTGAAAAGTGTGGCGTAACAATAATAATGGAGCTTCTGAACAGCTACGGACATAAAGATTATCAGTGTGATAAGACTACCTGGGGAGCTGCTCTTTGTGAAATGGTGGGATCTGAAAAATTCAAACTTTTATACGATATCTATCACATGCAAATTATGGAAGGCAACATAATTGAAACCATCACTAAATATATCAGGTTTATCGGGCATATTCATACAGGCGGAGTCCCCGGCAGAAATGAGCTCGATGAAACTCAGGAGCTTTATTACCCTGCTATAATGAGGGCTATAGTCAAAGCAGGATACAAAGGATTTGTCGGACAGGAATTTGTGCCTTCTCAAAAAGATAAGCTGGCTTCATTGAAAAAATGTATCCAAATCTGTGATGTTTAAATGAGAGTTCATTTCATTGCCATTGGCGGAGCGGTGATGCACAATCTTGCAATTGCCCTTCACAAAAAAGGTTACATAGTTACAGGCTCGGACGATGAGATATTTGAGCCGTCAAAATCGCGACTGGCGCAATGTGGCCTTCTGCCGGTAAAAGAAGGATGGAATGCTGATTCAATAACAAAAGAGATTGATACCGTTATCCTTGGAATGCATGCCAGGGAGGATAATCCTGAACTTATAAGGGCAACGGAGCTTGGCATTAAAATAATGTCATTCCCCGAATACATTTTTGAACAGACAAGAAATAAAAAAAGGATTGTTGTTGCCGGAAGTCACGGAAAAACAACAATCACTGCCCTGATCATGCATGTTCTGAAATTCCTGAAAATTAATTTTGATTATATGGTCGGATCATCAATTGATGGTTACGAAACGATGGTGGCCTTATCCGACGATTCAAAAATAGCAGTGCTCAAAGGCGATGAATACCTTACGTCTGCAATTGACCGGAGACCAAAATTCCATCTTTATATGCCTGATATAGCTATACTTAACGGCATCGCCTGGGATCATATGAATGTATTCCCGACTTTTGAAAATTATGTCGAACAGTTTAAAATTTTTACAGAAAAAATTTCAGAAGGAGGATGTCTGATTTATTTTGATGGAGATCCGGAAGTAAGAAAGATAGCTCTCGCAGCAACCAACAAAATCAGAAAAATACCTTATAAGGTTCATGGTTATTTTCAGAATAAGACAGGCTTTTATGCTGCCACACATAACCGGGTTATTCCTGTTAAGATTTTCGGAGAGCATAATATGCAGAATCTTTCAGCTGCAAGGGAGGCTTGTCTTGCAACAGGAATTTCAGAAGATGATTTTTATAATGCAGTTCAGAGTTTTGAAGGCACTTCCAAACGACTGCAAAAGCTGAATGAAAATGAAAACGGGGTTGTTTATCTCGATTTTGCACATTCACCATCAAAGGTTAAAGCGACTGTCGAAGCTATATCATCAAGGTATCCCGGGAGAGAGATAATTGTGTGTCTTGAGCTTCATACCTACTCAAGCCTGAACATTGATTTCCTTCCACTTTATAAAGGAACTCTTGATAAAGCTTCATTTTCATTTGTCTATTATAATCCTCATGCAATTCAGCTGAAGAAGCTTCCATATCTCTCTATGGAAGAGGTCAATAAAGCATTCGGGGCAATAAATTTCAGAGTATATGACAATTCATCAGAAATGTTTTCGTTTATAAAAAAACAAAATTTCCGGAACCCGGTCTATCTTTTTATGAGTTCCGGGGATTATGATGGGTGTAATATTAAAATGCTTTCTGAAGAATTGTTACATATTAAATAGTTTCTCTACTGACATGAAAAGAAATTTCTTACTTCTGTTTTTATTTTTATTTTTTAGCGCTGTATCAAGCGGACAGGCTTACAGGACAAGCGCCGGGCTTAGAGCAGGTATACCCTATGGTTTAACAATCAAACACTTCATAAACAAAACAAATGCACTGGAAGGTATCGTTGCCGGAACACCCGGAGGTTTCTTTGGAGCAGGATTCATTGAAAATGAGCATAATACAGGTATTTATCCGGGACTTTGCTGGTACTGGGGTGCTGGGATCCATGCGGGATTCCTTGATACAAGAAGATATAAAAACCTGTACAGTGAAGAGGATTTTGTCGGAGCAGTTATGGGTGTGGATGGAATGTTCGGATTGGAGTACACATTTGATGAATTTCCAATTAATATATCTCTCGATCTTTTCCCAAGTATAAATCTTGCCGGTACAACCGGCTGGAACGGAATGAACGGAGCACTATCTGTCAGGTTTGTCTTCTGATATTTTCTTAATAACGGACCCTGGATTCCCAGATTTTCTGTCTGGTGTTTTTAAAAAATATTTTGCAGATCAAAAAAAACATACTTTCTTTGCATCCGCATTTAAAAGTTCTTTATCTGGTCCATTCGTCTAGTGGTTAGGACGTCAGGTTTTCATCCTGGTAACAGGGGTTCGATTCCCCTATGGACTACATAAAACGATCTCATTTTTTTACAACCGCTTAAAATCAAAGATTTCAGGCGGTTTCCTTTTTTTACAGGTACTCAAAATGTACGCCAGAACTCCTAGAAAAGGACTCCTTTTCGACACCTCTGATCAATACCTCAGAAAGGTGTCGCTAAACTTTGTAACTCTCTGTCTATTTTGCAGTTGTTTGCAGCATTCTGCATGAAAGTAACCCATTGAAACAGGGTAATTTTGTAAAGAATTCGAGACCTTTTAAAGAGAAATATTATGAAAAACAAAATTGTCACTCACTTTTATGTGAAAGAAGAAAAGAAAGAAATAATGGAGAAGCTCCTATTTATCTGAGAATCACAATTAATGGAGAAAGAGCTGAGATTTCAACCAACAGAAGAGTGGATCCTGATCTTTGGGATAAAGCTTCTGAAAAAGTAACAGGCAGATCTGAAGGGGCACGAACTGTTAACGCTACTTTAGCTACACTTCTGGGAAAGGTAGAAAAGTATTTCAGTAACCTTGAAGTTAAAGATGAACTGTTCTCTGTGCATCAGATAATGGCCGAATTAAAAGGTAAAAACCAGAATCAAATGACTCTTGTGAAAGCCTATGAATTTCATATTGCCAGACTTGAGGAATTGGTTGGTGTTGATTATGTCACTAATACAATTAAAGGATACAGATCTTCTTTAAATGGATTAAAGGCTTTTATCCTTAAAAAGTACAACAAAACTGATATAAGATTATGCGACCTGAATAACATCTTCATTGAATCATATGATACATATTTAAAATCAATCAAGGGTTTAAATCACAATTCTGCAGCAAAGAATTTAAAGAACTTATGTAGCGTCTTAAACAAAGCGGTAAGTTATAAATGGATTCAACAAAATCCTTTTAAGGGATATAGTTATGGTTATATCAATCCACCAAGGTCATACCTTACAGAGGAAGAAATTGACACATTATTTAAAAAAGAGTTCACGATAAAAAGATTAGCCAAGGTCCGTGATGTTTTTATATTCCAAGTATATACTGGGCTTTCGTACATTGATATGGCCGAACTGACTGAGGATAGCATAGAAATCGGTATTGATGGCAAACGCTGGATTGTGATAAATCGCAAGAAGACCAGCGCACGATCAAGTATACCATTATTGCCAAGGGCACAGGAAGTACTGGACAAATACAAAACAGATCCGGCCTGCATAGCTGATCATAAACTACTACCTGTCTGCACCAATCAGCGAATGAATGGATATTTGAAAGAAATTGCAGATATATGTGAGATTAATAAACCTTTGACAACCCATATCGCCAGGCATACTTTTGCCACGACTATAACGCTGAGTCATGGAGTACCTATAGAAACGGTTTCAAAGATGCTTGGCTACTATTTGAAAGTAGATTGAAGGAAATGCCGCAGAAATCAAATGTCAGAAGAATCTTCTTAATCTCCAAATAAAATTGACTTTGGCTTAGTATAGGTGTAACTTTGTATGAGAACTTAATTAATAAATTATCAGGGGAATCGACATTGATGGAATAGAGGCGATCCAAACACATTATTCTTTCAAATTGAGACATCTGAAAAACTATCTGAAATCTGCGCTGTCCATTATCTTACTGGCCTTTTCTGCAATCATCAATGCACAGATGAAATCTGGATTAAGATTTGGATTGAATTTCACTACAGTAACGATTGAATCTGAAGGTATCAGTTCCAAACCAAATATGCCAATGGGTATTCATTTTGGCCTTAATTTTGAAATCCCGTTCAATAAGAATTTTTCCATTTTCTCAGGCTTTATGTTATCTTCAAAAGGTGCAGATTATAAAATTGATACTGTTGACTTTTCTTTAACACCAGCTTACATTGAGATTCCTGTTAATACAGCTTTTAACTTTGGATTTAAAGCGGCCAGAATATCGCTATTTGCCGGGCCTTATTTAGCCTGTGCTATAGGAGGTTATGAGATTGTATCAGGGAATGGATTTAAATATCTAACTTTTGGAGCAGGCAGAAATAATGATTTAAAATACTTTGATTTTGGATTTAATTTTGGTGTCGGAGTAAATATTAAAAGTCTGGTAGTTTCAGCCCAGTATGGATTAGGTTTGACTGACATATCTCCGGCAAAGGATATGATAATGAGAAATAAAGTGATAGGGATATCAATAATTTTTTCAAAATAATAATTAATATTAATACCACTCAGAGAATTTCTTAATATCCTGTCCTGCAAGTCTTACAAAACAAATTGACTTGCAAAAATAAAATTGACTTTGGCTTAAATAAGGTATAATTTTACCTTAAGAAAAAGGAAAGTGATGAATAGTAAAATAAAGAATATAATTTGGTCTGGCCAATTATTATTAATTGGAATTTTAATGGTTGTTTCCAATAATTGTAAGAAGGAGGAAATACCCAAACAGAAATTAAGTACATCATCTATAAGCGATATTACGCAGGTTTCAGTGACTTGTGGAGGCAATATAACGGATGATGGGGGTTCATTTATTACAGGAAGAGGGGTCTGCTGGAATACTGTACAGATGCCTACTTTATCTGATAATAAAACATCAGATGGATTTGATACCGGGATTTTTACAAGCAAAATAACTGGCCTGACGACTAATACAACATATTATGTAAGGGCTTATGCCACAAATAATTCCGGAACAGCCTATGGTAATGAAATATCATTCATATTATTGATGAATGTAGCTGGTCCAGTTGTTGCTGATCCTGATGGTAATAGTTATAACTCTGTTATAATAGGCACACAGGTCTGGTTGAAAGAAAATCTAAAAACTACAAAGTATAATAATGGTGATCTAATAGGAACAACCACTCCAGCAACACTTGATATATCAAATGAAAGTCTACCCAAATATCAATGGGGTTATGATGGTAATGAAAGCAATGTAACTACTTATGGTAGGTTATATACTTGGTACGCAGTAACAGACGATAGAAGAATATGCCCAACAGGTTGGCATGTACCCGATGATGATGACTGGGAAACACTGAAAACCTTTCTATGTGGCTCAGGCTCAAATGTGGCAGGCGGGAAATTGAAAGAAATCTCCACAAATCATTGGATTAGTCCAAATACAGGTGCAACCAACGAAACAGGTTTTACAGCTCGTCCGGGAGGTTCACGTTACTATACTGGAGTATTCTATTACCTTGGAACCTACAGTTACTGGTGGAGTACAACTGAGAACGGAGCATATAACGCCTGGATACGCATCATCTACAACAGTTATGAGTATCTTGGCAAAGACTACAATTATAATAAAAATGGCCTCTCTGTTCGTTGCATCAAGGATTAATTGACTATAACAATGCCTTATTGACCAGCCCTCGAAATCAGCTCCGGGGGCTTTGTTATCAGACAAACATCCTTAGGGAGGTTACCTGTACAAGAATGAGGGATAGTCAAATACAATAAGGAAAGAGAAAATTTACTCCCCCCGCCTAAGGAAAGCATTCTTTTTAGATTACCTAAAAACTATGACAATATTATTTTATGCTTAAAATTATATTTACCAAGCCACTGTATTTCCAAAAATGGTGGCTGTTATTGATGATTCTGTACGGTTCATATTTACTTTCCCAGACTTATCAATATTCCGAACTATGCCTTGATAAGTAACTGAACCTATTATATGCAAATTGTCCGATTGATGATTTACGCTTGTATAACTACTAGAGAAACTTCCAGTATATGTAGTAGCTCCTGTTAAGGTTATTTGTGTCACATATCCGTTGGAGCTAGTAGTATAATTAATAGAAGTCATGGAAAATAGTAAATCTGTTGTTGTTATACCAGTATTACTACTATAACTTGTAATACCAGTGATAATAACTGTTCCCCCCATGGGCCCATTAGCAGTTATATTCTGAGCCCCAGTCGGATGCCCCGCTAAATTTTGATTATACATATCGACATAGCAGTTAGCTAATGAGTACCCAATATATAGATAAAATTGTTCATCACTAATTGTATTTGTTGTATTCTCATCATCTTTTTTACAACCGTTTGTAAGCATTAGAAACACACCCATTATCACGAAGAAGCAAATCCAAATTCTGTTTTTATTTTTCATGTCAATTTAATTTAAAATGTTAATATTCATTTATTTGTTGTCGTTGTTTCTGTTTCTTTTCAATAACTGCTAACGGCCCGGCAATAAAGGGAGGTTGTGTTACCCGACGAAATTCCGGCCGACCACCTGTCCAGGTTCTTTAGTAGAAGAATTCTTTCGGCCGGAAAAGGAGGGTATGGCGCACTTTTTGCCGTCCAGGTACAAATTTGATTGAGCATTACGCGTGTCGCGGTACGATGTTGATCGGAG
>JBGOXH010000217.1:0-5079 GCA_041479075.1 Bacteroidia bacterium
ACCCCCTTCTTTTCCCCCTCTCTGCGTTGCAAAGAGGGGGAATTATTTGATATACAGATTATTAGTTCCCCCTCTTTACGAAGTAGAGAGGGGGTTAGGGGGTGAGTACATGTAGCTAAATGGAGTCAGGGAGTAAAGCTTCCTTTTAACCCGATCTCATCTGCAACCTCCCGCATTCCCATAATGCAATCAGTAATCAAATCATCGAGATTTACACCGAGCATTGAAGCTCCCTTTTCAATTACCGATCTGTTGACACCTGCAGCAAATTTTTTATCATTCCATTTTTTCTTAACCGATCTGGCTTCCATATCTAGAACGCTTTTCGAAGGCCTGACAAGCGCACTTGTTGCCACCAGCCCGGTAAGCTCATCAATAGCATAAATAGTCTTTTCAAGCAGGGTGACAGGCTCAACATCAGAAGCAAGTTCCCAGCCGTGACTCAATACGGCTCTTATATACTCTTCGGGCCACTGGTTCTCTTCCAGTATCTTTTTAGTCATAATACAATGCTGATCGGGATACATTTCATAATCAAGATCATGAATCAAACCTATTGCTCCCCATTTTTCTTCATCTTCGCCCGATTTTCTTGCCATATACCTCATCACACTTTCTACTGCGAGAGCATGCTTGAAAAGAGAGTCGGATTTATTGTATTTTCTGAACAATTCAAGAGCTGTTTCTCTTGTTGGAACATCAGATAGCATATCAATACCTGTTTTAAGTTAATCAGTAATAATGACCGGTGTTATTGTTTAATTTTTATAACGGGCAGGGTTTTGACGACACCTCCTGTTCTGATTCGCAAGTAGTAAACTCCCGGTGCAAGGTTATTACCACTAATAAAGGTCGAATTCATTCCTGCAACAACTTCCTGATCAAAATCCATTATTTTAATTCCGGTTGAATTAGTCAAAGTTATATGCGCTGTTCCCGTATCCGAAGCATTTATTAAAATATTCAGCTTTTCGTTGAATGGATTCGGATACACTAAAACTGGTCCGTCAATATCATTGTTTCTTACACTTACACTTAGAGTATCATTCTTCAGGTAATCATCATTGTTGTCAAAACTGTAAACCACGAGATCATAGCTGCCGTAGTGTGAAAGATCGGCCTTGGAACTAAAGGTTACAGTTACCGAATCACCGAATGGAATCAGTGTTTCATTGAAATACTGATTGACAGGCGTATCATTATTAACAGTATAAGCCAGGTTAAATCCCTTGACGGTATCGGGTCCAAGGTCCACTAACTTAAGAGTAACAAGCTCTTTTTCAAGATCTTCCTTCTGAACCGGTGAGATCAGCCTTGCTGCCACGATATCCCTGTTTATATATGTGATGGAACTTGATTCTGCAAAATCGATCATATCAATCATTGCACAATCGCTTCCATAAGAGACTGAATTATCTTTCTTGTAAATCCATTCCATCTTATTGTTACCTGCCGGCACCGGAACTGTTATCTTTTCCCATGATACCTCACCGGATTTTCGGAATATCTCAGTATCATTTAGTTTGAAAATAAGATGATCATAGCCTGGTTCAGAAGATACTTTATACCAGAATCTTATTGAATCAGCAGCAGAGTATATTGTTTTAATTGCAAGTGCTGATGACTGGTTATGAGTAATTGATCCGGACCGTGCTGCAAGATTACCATCATACCTGTCTGATTCGGTTATAATCCATGGTTTTGAACTTATATTGATCCATGGAAAGACCTTAAACGAAGCTGATTCAAACGATTCTCTGATGCGTCCTATCCTGAAAGCGAAGTTTTTAGTGATCAGATATGGATCACAGTTTAAGAATGTTTCAAAAGAAATGGCAGTACCAATGCTGGCAGTTTCAGATATTTTGGCAAGTACTGTGATTTCAACAACTTCACCGGAATGAATGATTCCCGAGTTCTTATTTGGTTCAAGAACAGTTATATCAGAGTTTAAACTCGATACCATTAACTGTCCTGATGTATTGCTACTGCCCTGATTCTGAACCTGGAAGACAAGCTTGAAAGTCTCTCCCGGATCGGCAAAATAATTACTGTTTCCTGTAAAGGAATCATCGATCGAATAACTTAAAATGTCAAGCTTGGGTGCATGAACACAAATATCGATCTTATAGAGCTTTTCGATCATAGAATCCTTTAATAATAAATCGAGTGTAATTATCTCTTTATCAGGAATACTATCTGAGAGAGTGAGTAAAAGTTTATTCTGCATGACTTTTTCTGCTCCCGGTGCCAGAGTTCCTATATAAGCGGAATCAGTGTTTATTGTAACCCATTCCGATGATGATGATATCTTGGCAAACAGTCCGCTGGCACTGGTTGATCCAAAGTTATTAATGGTAAGGTCGATTGAGATTTTCTCACCAAAATCAGCTAATCCATTGTCGTTTCCAGATGAGTCATTTATATCTGATTTTGATAGGTTTATGAACTCCTTATTGATAGTGGAGAAATATATCGTTTTTATCAGCGGCACTTTATTCTGACCTGTGATTACTACCAGACAGGAATCATTCGACATGCCAGGCATCTCGAGCGTTATGGATCCTGTCGGACTTATATAAGAAGCATCCCAAAGTGTATCGAAATGTGATATGGCAATATATGAAAAGGGATCAGCAATAAATGAATACGATTTAATATTATTTGGCAGAGTATCAGGCAAAACAATATCAAATGTATCAGGGGTACCTATAATTGGAATTACACTTGGGTCGCCTACCAGGTTATAAGTTTCCCAATAATATTTTTTGTGGGAACTGGTACTGGAACTCACGGAAAGGTTCCCGGCATAATTCACTTGTCCCATCGAAATATACCAGTCAGAAGGTGATTCTCCATGAGTATGAAACAACCGGTCGTATGCTCCAAGTCCTGTAGTTTCATATGTTGGATTAGCTGATGGGGTCCCGACACCTACCGACCAGTAAAAATCCTCATTCCAGTAGGAATCATTTGAACAGCCTATATAACCAATTGCACCTTTCTCGCTTGCGAGCACTAGTTTATTCCCAAATGAGGATGTATTGAATCGTGAAGTCTGACAGGCATTGCTTATCACAAATGGGTACATATTCTTATTGGTAAATGAAGGAATATCGGATACCTTCAGGTTTACATGAAGCCATCCATTCACGTCACCATGCCCTGTATAATTGATAAATGATACTCCTTTATTAATTAATTTAATAATTGAGTCCTTCGCAGTGTACGATTGAGGATAATAGAAATGATATTCATTTATCTTATTTTGAGGAATCAGATAATTCTCGATTCCGTATTTTATCTGTCCATTCATTATGTCGGCATTTCCCGCATCATAACCGGCACTGATCAATCCGTTGGAATAGAATTTATTAGCATGGGTAAATTCAAATTTCTCGTATTGTATGATTTTATTAACAACTGATCTTAACTCCGAAGTATCAGCAACAGGTAGTCTGCCTATAAACATCTCAGGAATATAATCTCCATTTCCATCAAACTCACCATAATACATATCGGTAATATTCCCGGTACCATAATAGGGGACCTTGTTTACATCACCGACGATGAGAAGGTATTCCGGAGGAGGGTTTTCTGAAGTTGAGGAATCATAAATTTTCGTAAGTGTATCCTTTAATTCAGTATAAGTATTTCCAACATATTTGGCGCCCATATAAAGTACGTCGATGTGAAATCCCTTCTGTGTTTTCCATCTAATAAACGGTTGAAGCTGCTTTTTAAATGCAGTATCGGTTACGATAACCATTTTCACCGGTTTATCAGAATAACCGGTAATTAAATCGTCAGAACTGTAGTCGAGAACTCCTTTACCCAGCACTTCATTGAAAGCAACTGATTCGGGAGATAAAGCTTTTTGATCTTTGCTACCCGTTTTGTTAAAATTAATTTCAATTTTCATCGAGGTTATAACCTCAAGAGTGTTTGAATGTGGATTATATCTGACAGGAGAGATTAATAAATTTGCAAGGTTCTTATGCCTGACCGTACCAAGGGGTTCAATTCTTACTGTGTCTGTTTTGAGAAATCCTCGTGTTGAATAAATTGATTTATCAATAGTAAAAACTGTTTTCTTCTTCTGCAG
The DNA here is from genome assembly GCA_041479075.1 of Bacteroidia bacterium. GTDB lineage: Bacteria > Bacteroidota > Bacteroidia > Bacteroidales > VadinHA17 > LD21. The sequence continues at coordinate 4,106 of JBGOXH010000217.1, forward strand.
GTCTTTCGTTTCACCTTCCTGTACAGGAAACAGGATCCCTTTAATCTTTTTTCCTGAAGGTCTTATTTTTGAAGTTCTGACATCTGTTATAGTGACTTTATATGTGCAGTTTTCCGGGATCCTGATAAGGCGGCAGAGTACAGGAAATTCAGGCTTACCGACATCAGACGAAGGAGTATGTCCCGGAATGGTAATCCTGTAAAAAGTACCGTTTTCATCAGTAGAATTTACAATGTTAAGTTCTGATATTGAATAATTTATGATTAGCGAATGATCTGCAGCAATCACGCTGTTGTTATGCAAATTTCCCCCGAGACGGTATTTGAAATTCTTTGAAGCCTGCCCGTATAATGTCGTGGCAAGAATAAAAAAAAATGCCGGTAATATAAGTTGTTTATTTTTCCCTAAACGCATCAGTGTTAATTAATTAACGCTGTCCCCTAAATTCCAAAGGCAAGTTATTAAAATTTCAATATATAACGAATGTGAGAATAATAAATTTGATTAAAATAATAAGATTTGTATTTTTATAGTTGATTTTGTTACATGAACATGCTAAGTGCCATGAAAAAATTCATTGTATTATTATTTTTGAGCTCTTTGGGTTTGGGATTATATGCCCAGGTAAATAAATATGGGACTCCGCTTACAAAGAGCTATAGCATGCAGATTACTCACGGCACTGCATATAACTGGGCAATTACTAAAGATAAATTCGGCTCAGTATATTTTGGAAACGATGATAACCTGGTAATAAAATATGACGGTAGTAACTGGACAACAATACCTTTAAGTCGCGAGAATCCTACAATTGTCAGGGCTCTGGGTACTGATCAAAACGGAATTATTTATGTCGGAGGTTTAAATGAATTCGGATATATTGAACCCGATTCATCCGGCAAGCGTATCTATGTTTCTTTGTCGGACCATATCTCCGGTGCCAGGAATCTTACTTCCCTCAGTATGAGCGATTC
>JBGOXH010000326.1:0-2864 GCA_041479075.1 Bacteroidia bacterium
GACACTAGTACGAGAGGACCGTGTTGGACAGACCTCTAGTGTACCTGTTGTGGCGCCAGCTGCATCGCAGGGTAGCTATGTTTGGAAGAGATAAGCACTGAAAGCATCTAAGTACGAAGCTCGTCTCAAGATGAGATCTCCCTTAAGGGTCGTTGAAGACTACGACGTTGATAGGCTGCAGGTGTAAAGGCAGTAATGCCAAAGCTGAGCAGTACTAATTACCCGAAAACTTTCTGAGAAGATTTTATTAACTTTTTTACCGATATGTCATAAGGTATTAAAAGCCTTAAGGTGACTATAGCGACGGGGTTCCACCTCTTCCCATTCCGAACAGAGAAGTTAAGCCCGCCAGCGCCGATGGTACTGCAACTTGTGGGAGAGTAGGTCGTTGCCGACTTTAATCTGAAGCCTCTTGAGAAATCAAGAGGCTTCTTTTTTTTTATACAATACTGCTACACCAAAAACCCCCCTTTTAATTCCCCCCGGCGGGGGGAAAAACTTCTGCTGCCTTATTGTAATTCAACTAAATGTATAGTATTTTTCTCCCCTGCCGGGGGAGATGTCGCGGAGCGACAGAGGGGGTTCCTTCCAATAAAAAAAGGTGCCTTCCGACACCTTAATATATATATTGTATTTTGGATATTAATAGAACTTATACCTATTATCCACAATTTTAGCATCCTTGCGAAGCGCTTCATAAGCTTCATAAGTACCTCTCATCTGGAATGTAGCCGTAAGTCTTTTCTGCAGCATTTTCAAATCTTGTGAGCTCGGTGTTGTAACATTATTCACATAAATCATATAAACACCATTATTCCCTTTTACCGGACCAGATACAACTCCTTTTTCTGCAGATGAAGCCGCTGCAATTAAAGCTGGTTCAGTCCCGGCACCGGGAACGATGTACGATCTGAAATTTATCTGAGTTGCTTCCTGTACAATCAGATTCATCTTTCTTGCAATATCATCAAGCGTTTTACCAGCCTGGGTATTCTTAATAAATTCTGATGAAATAAAATCAGCTTTTTTGTCCTTGGAAAGCGTATATCTGATATCATTCTGAACATCTTTCAGTGGAGCAATACCTTCATCCTGAACTCGCGTACAGAATGCAACAACAAACTTATTATCTATTTCAAAAACTGCCTGTTCCTCATTGTCAAGAATAATCTTTCCTTGTTTAGCTGAAAATAATGCTATAATAAGAGATCTTGGATTTGCAAGTTCTGGTAAAGTTTTTTGCTGCGGAGTAACATCATTTGCAACCCTCTTGTTCATGTTTTGTGCAGCAATAGCACTATTAAACTTCTCATAAGTATCATTCATCCCGGCAAATTCATTAGCTTGACCTTCAACTCTTAGACTTGTTTCAGAACTGGCAAGGATCTTCTTGTCAATTATACCAACATTATATTTGTGCGATTTTTTTGACTGATCAAGTATTTCAATAACATGAATTCCATATGTTGTTTCTGCTGTGACAATTTCCCCCTTTTTGCCGGAGAAACAGACATCACTGAATGGAACAATCATTTTTCCTTCAGAAAACCATCCCAGATCGCCGCCTATTTGTAAAGACCCCTGGTCATCTGAAAAATCCTTAACCAGAGTTACAAACGATGATCCGGATTTGATCGCTTTTATCAAACTGTCAGCTAATACTTTTGTCTGCTCAAGAGTCCTTGTCTGGTTGGGTGCTAAAAGAATATGTCTGACATGCACTGAATCGGGCCTGTCAGCAACACCGATTAACCTGGCGAGTTTAAAAAATCCTTCTTCCTGATATGGACCGAAAATGCTGATTTTATCTTCTTTCTTAACAAAATCTCTGAGATTTTCAGGAATTTCAGTCAGCGGAACGAAAAATCCGGTGTATCGCGATTCAGCTGTAAGATTTACAAATTGACCAGGATCTTCAGATGCTGCAAAATCCTCTTTGATTTTATTTATCAATTGTTCTGCTTCTTTTGTATCATCTTCCGAAGGGACAATATCAAATGTAACATATTCAATATCTCTTAAAGCGTTCCTTTTGAAGTTATCTTTATGATCAGAATAATACGATTCTATTTCATTTTTGGAAATAGTTACAGCTGAATCCGGAACCGAAGCATAGTTTTTCAGAATAAAACTAAAATCAACAGTTGCCTTGTTAAGAGTATTATCGAATTCTGCCTGCTTTGAAGTAGCATATAATCCTTTTGAAACAACATCGTTATATTTCGAATTCAGCCTTTCATTAACAATCTCATCTTCAAAGAAAAGCCAGTATTTTTTTGCAACTGAGTCTACTTCAGTACGTTTCAGGAAATTTACCAGGGCTGATCTGTTTAAAATTTTAGTCGTCGGATCAGAAAACAGATTTCTAACAATCTCATGCGGATTATCACCAAGAACAAGGTCATTTAACTCTTCGGCACTCACTCCAATACCAAGTTTCTTGTAGTTCTTATCCTGAATCTTCTCCCTGACCATTTGTTGCCAGACTTGTTCTCTGAAATATTCTGATGTGGCTTCATCGACATCTGTGGCACCGGTTAATTTACGAATCTCAAGCAGATTCTGATATCTCTGCTCAAAATCCTGGTACGATACATATTCCCCGGCAATCTGACCTATTTCATAATATTTTTTTTGTCTCACTCTCTGTCCTCTTCCTCTTCCGAAAAAATCACTGACTACAAAAAGAAACAACGAGAAACCTATAGTACCTGCAACAAATACTCCTGCTTTTTCCCTTAAAAATTGAATTGCTGACATTAAATATGCTGTTTAATAATTATTAATAGAGAATTTCACTTTTTTAATTCAGGCGACAAATATAACAAATTTCCAATAAAAAACAGGCTAAGAAACAATCTGTA
>JBGOXH010000204.1:0-5300 GCA_041479075.1 Bacteroidia bacterium
AACAGATTAAAGATTACAAGAGATGAATGGAATATGACAAAAAAGATGTCAAGGATATGGTATAGCATCAGATTTCAGATATTATTTTGGCTGCCATATCCTGAATTCTCCACTGCAATGGAGTAAAGCCATCAGATAAAGCAAGCCGTCGTAATATCTCTCATTAAATGCTGTTGGGACCGGTGTGTTCCAGAGAGATTCAGTAAATTCTTTGGCGAGCGGATGAGTAGCTGCAAGGCTGACAACTGCATTTGTAGCAACCAGTCCCTTGGCATGATCCTTATTAAGCATCTGTCCGTCAAGAGTATATTCAGTTCCGTAGGTATCCATGCCCTGTGAAGCAAAAAACGACTGGATACGGTTACTAAGCTCCTGCTCGCGAGGATCTTTGCGCCACCACGACCAGTCGACTGACCAGTTCATCTGGGTTCGCCGGGCATCAAACGAGAAGTTACCCGAGCGCTGGTTAAACCACGCCGCATGCGGTGTACCATCAAAGTTGGCATAGTCCGGAGCGAGACCGGTTTTAGGATTTGTCGCTTTCTGAAAAAAACTGCGGCTTGTATCTGCAGCTGCTGCCCAAAATGATTTGTCTGCTTCAGTACCCCATTTTGCCCAAAGGTCATAAAAAGCCGGCAGATGATATGAAGGATCTGAAAATCCCCAGCTTCCGCTGTCGGGGACAAAACGGATCATCCGTGCTTCCACATTGACCATATTATGTACTGTCCTTGGACCATATTTTGTTGGCCCCCTTTTCAGAGGATGATGAACTATTGCAGTAAGTATCTTATCGGCCCAGGCTTTGTAGTCATAAATTCCTTCGCCATCGCCCCATCTGTGCGAAGCAAAATAAAGTGCCATAACCATGTATTCTTCCCCGTCGGGTGCAGGTGTTTCAGAGTTTGGTGTGCCATCAGTTCTCAGTGACCATGCAAAATATCCTTCCGACGGATGCTCTTTTCCACTTACATACATATATGTCAGAGCCCAGTTCCAGATAGCATCGAACTCGGCCTTTTTATTCATCTGCACGGCTATCATCATGCCGTAAGAGATGCCTTCGCTTCTGACATCATGATGAAGCACATCGCTTACATAAGCCAATGGTCCGTTCTCGTTCCTGCCGGCATCAAAATAAACCGCATCTTTTGATGAATCGGGGTGAAATAACAGCCGGAAAGCAGTCCCAATTTTAGCTGATATCTCCTGTTGTGAATGACCATTTTCAAGGAACAGGTTCCGGTATTTGCCAGTGTAGTATGCACCTTTTTCCTTTACCTTCTGACCAGTCTTCTGCCCACAAGCACTATAAAACATTGGTATATAGAGCATTAAACAAATAACTAATATTTTCTTCATGGCATACTTACTTATACTTAATACTTATAAAACTTTCGACTTTATGAACTTTATGGACTGTCGACTTTATGAACTAGACTGCTTCCATCGTTGATGGTGGTTTTGTTGTAATATTATAGGTTACGCTTACTATCCCTGGAACCTCCTTGATAATTGCAGCAGAAAGTTTCTGAAGAGTTTCAAATTTCAGTTTTGTAGGAGTGGCTTTTCTTGCATCAACGCTATCCCAGCAGCGGACTTCAATCTGTTGGCCAAAATCGCGTTTGCCATCACGCATGCCTGTAACACGGTCTGCGTGAAGAATTGCCATATACTGGAAAGCTCCTTTATTACAGAGCATTCGTTCAACAACAGAGGTTGCTTTTCGGACAGTAGCAAGTTTTTTTGTGGTCACTTCACCGATAATGCGGGCAGCAAGAGCCGGTCCCGGAAAAGGGATTCGTGCAAAGAGCTCTTCAGGTAAGCCAAGAGCCCTTCCTGTTTTCCTGACACCATCCTTACGAAGCTGGATAAGCGGTTCAATGATCTGATAACCAAATGCTTTCTTAGGGTCAATTCCTAATTGCGCAAAAACATTATGCTGCCTTTTTATTCCTGCAACTGTTTCGTCAACATCAGTCAGGATCGTTCCCTGAAGAAGGAATTTTGCTCCGCTCTCTTTCACAATGCGTCCGAATACTTTTTTATAAAAAGTTTGTGTTATTGCTTCACGCTTCTTCTCAGGATCTTTAATTCCTTTGAGTGCAGCAAGAAATTCTTTCTTCGCATTAATAATTTCTATTTTAATGCCAAGTTTCCTGAAGGTATCGGCAACTCTTTCAGCTTCGCCTTCACGCATAAGTCCGTTCTGGATAAAGACTGTTTTGAGCTGTTTTCCCAGAGCCTTGTGTCCAAGCATCGTCACAGTTGATGAATCGACGCCACCTGAAAGAGCGTTGATAGCGATCCCTTTTCCAACAGTAGCTTTAATTTTCTTCACCTGTTCATTAATGAATTTGGTGGTGTTTAGTTCCTTTGCAGTTATTTCTTTGATCATGATCCTTTGTTTTATTTATTTTTTCATTTTAAAGATATTAATTTTTACGGTAAGTTATTTTTTAGAAATTAGCCAGCTTACACTGAGTCCCATCATCTCAGCTACTTGAAGATGAGCTTTTAGATAAAATCCTGCCATAATATGTGGTCGAATCTTTAATGCCAGCTCGTATTTCTGATAGACAGGATTCCTGGCTTTATAGGGAGAATAAAGATATATGCCAAGGTGTTGTGAAAAGAAAACTTTTCCGAATAGAAAATCCTGGCCTACTGTCAATGCACATCTTTTGTAATCAAGTTCTGACTGCGCACGTCTGATAGTCTCCCTTATATAACCGTCAAATACTATTTCAGCCCCGGCGTTCAGTGAATAAAACCTTGTGAGTTGCTTTGCCGCTCTCGCATGAAATCCATAAACAAAGACTTTTTTCTCAGGAAAAGTATCACTTTTTGAAAGAACCTGAAATGTTGAGATACACTGTATTACACCAAAAATACCTGGTTTGGGTACTTTAAGTTTTGAAGAAAAATTATGACTTAATACTGGTATGTTTTTATAATAGTACTCGGCTCCTAAAGCTACGGTCGGGAAGTTCATTCCTTTATTTGGCTGCTTGAATCCACCATTAGAAATATGATTGTAACAGCCCGAGAGGGTAATGAAGAAATGATCACCAAGTTTATATTTCAACCTAAGATCAAGGTAAAGAGGAAAATTAATTTTTGTCGCAAAAAACTGATTGGAAGGATTTTCTACTTCATCATAAAATTTTGTATGATACGAAATACCAATGCCTGTTCTTATGGTAAAAAAAATTCTTTGGCTAAATGCAATTACAGGTTCAGTATATATTGTTAAAGCAAAAGCGTTTCCCACTATATCAGGATTCTGGAAATTGAAATAACCTGCCTGAACACCAGAAATCCAATAAGCATTGTAGACCTTCCACCTGTTGAATGAGGTATGCAACTTGTTCAGACTGATTTCAAAACCATATGGCTTTGTATCTGATATTGATGCAATTGATGCGGAATGTGGGATAATAAAACCATAATTAGCCTGTACTCCGGTGAAAAGATCAGGTATAGTGTCTGCCTGCATTGATTTAAGTGACTGACAGATTAATAGAAATATAATCTGAGTGAATCTATTAAACATTTTTAGTAAATGTTAATCACAAAGCTAACCCTGTTCAGCTCTTGATATAAGAATTATCCGGATCCCATATTATCTATGTGGAAGTCTCTAATCTCCCCTTCTCACACTCTCACACTCTCACACTCTCCCACTCTTTCTCTCAGTTTTGTCATTGCTCCTCTGTGCCATTATTTTACCGTCTTATCCATTGGTCTGCCAAGGTTTTCGTACAAACCTCTTCTACCTGCTTTGTCTTTTGTCAGAATTTCGTTTGCATATTTTGCTACTTGTTCAGCTACTGCTCTCGGAACAATAACCACTCCGTCACCATCGGCAACAACAATATCACCGGGGCAGACTAGAACTCCTCCAATTGAAACCGGACGGTTAACTGATTCAATTTCATTACGTCCGGGACGTATCCCGCGTCCTTTTTCTCTGAGATAGAGTGGAACACCTTCAAGTCCGATCTCATCGGTATCGCGTGCACCTGCATCTGTGACAACACCTACTGCTCCCATCCTGTACCAGTTTAGTATGTTATTTGATCCTATTGATCCGATATCTTTATCCTCAACATCATCAATGACAATTGCCGTTCCAGGTCTTATTAATGGTGTAAAAGCCTCGCTCGAAAAAGCATTATAAAAATTACTCTCCCATTTTGAAAAATCTTCTCCTGGCGCCGGCAGAGCAGGACGTTGAGTTGGAACATATCGGACAGTTAATGCTATTCCTCTGAAAACATGTTTAAAATCTTTCATATCAGTCCAACAGGCATGAATCTCCGGATTAACAAGGCCGGTCCCTGGCAGGCCAACCATATCAAGACCATCCGAAACATCCGCTACTCTGAGGTTTTTGTACATCTCCAGTATCCTGGCATCTTCCTGAGCAGTATAAGTCCTGGTTTCAATAAAGTTGACTCCTTTTGCCAGGATTTCCTTATTGGCTGCCTGTGATAGAAGAACGTAACTACCCGAAACAAATAAAAAACAGAAAAGAGCGATCAGTTTTTTCATAATCTCATATTTTTATTAGGAGAAATTTACGAAAAATATCATAAATTTGGAATCACAATTCAATATTATGCATTTCAGCTGGTTACTTGAATACAAAATTAAAATCAACCGCTCCGGGCTCTGTTCGTAAGCCGGGAGTAATCCCTGTTTTCCTCATTGTTTATTCAACCTGAAGTCCAGGATTGAAAATGTTCTATCAAAAATAAATTATAACAACCTTTTAATCAGATAATTATGGAAAAACTTATAATAACAGGATCAAATCTCTCAATTTATGATGTAGTCAATGTTGCCCGTCATGGACAAAAAGTTGAGCTGCATCCTGACGCACGTAAAAGGATCAATGATTGCCGTGCCATGCTGGAGAAAAAGATAATAGCACATGAAGTAATGTATGGTGTCAATACCGGGATCGGAGAATTCTCGGAGATTGTATTGAATGATGATCAGATAAAGGACTTTCAGAAGTACCTTGTTTATAATCATGCTGCCGGTATTGGAGAACCTGCTTCATTAGAGACTGTAAGAGGTGCAATGCTTGGCAGGATAAATGTTCATGCTCATGGCAACTCAGGGAGCCGTCTTGAAATTACTGAGACCTTGGTGGAAATGCTGAACAAGGGTGTTACACCTTTTATCTGCCAGAAAGGGTCGGTTGGTGCTTCTGGTGATCTTGCTCCAATGTCGCAGATCGCTCTGCTTCTTCTTGGTGAAGGGCAGGCATACTACAAGGGTGAGCTTCT
>JBGOXH010000317.1:0-3009 GCA_041479075.1 Bacteroidia bacterium
ACTAAAACCTGATCTCCAAAAATCAGAGCTCTGATCTTGTTTTGGGTGTATCCTGATGCCATCATCAGGGCAAATTCACTTTTTCGCTGGTTAAAGTTTCTCAGGAGAATAAATCCTAATCCTGCCACACCAAGAATCATTCCGAAAACTCCAAAAATCGTAAATACATTAAGATATGTGTTTGTAACCTGAAAAAAGGATGCAAGCTTTTCAGAAGCAGTTTCTGATGAGAATCCATATTCTGAGAATCTTTCATTCAGTGTGTTCAGGTAAAGTTCAGATAACTCAGGCTTTCCTGTAATAAGGAATATTGAACTACCCGGAACTGAAGGGAAATATCTCATAAAATTCTTTTCTCCGATAAGCAAATATCCCTGGAATACTGATGATTTGAGTCCTCCGCAAATGATGATATTCAACAGTCCCTGGTTTTCGGTCCGGAAAAAGATCGTGTCTCCGATCTTTAATTTAAGACCCCATTGCAACACTGTCTGATCAGCAATTCCATAAATGGTATTATTCACCGGAAGCTCATTAAGAAGGGACCATGGATTTTTATCTGCCGGGATTTTAATCTTTGATGCAAATGAAAATGATCCTCGTTTTATAAAGCCTGAAGGATCAATTCCAAGAACCGAAGGTACAGCAACATAATTCAGATTCAGACAGCTTGCATCATCGCCGGATAATCTTTTAGCCTGGACAAATTCAAGATCCTTCAATTCTTCTTCATCAAGACCAAACTCTGTTTTCCCCTTAGCGGTATTAAGATCTTCTTTTACGGGGACAGCCGATTCGGCCCACAGCAGATATCCTCCGGTACCTCCCGAAGGAAGCAGCATTTTATCAGTAGTTATAAGTCTGTTTGCGCCTGTAATTATTATTGCAAAAATACCGGCAGCAATAAATATCACAGGTACTATAGCATGCTCGGGATGAAAAAAATAAAACCTCCTTGAATAATTATTTTTATAATTATCCGCTACTTTAACAGATCCATCTTTTCTGATAAAATAATATCGCAGCACCATAATCATAGTTGCAAATAAAAACGACCCTCCAATAAAAGAAAGTAATGTCGAATAATCATTCAAAATCATTGAGATGATAATGGCAGCGATTGTTATTATAGAGGTAAATAGGAGGGATATGTTATTCTTTTGAACTGAATGTGTTATTAATTCACCTGTTTTAGGTTTGCTTAGATTCTTAAGAAACACCTTTACTTTAAAGAGAATCAGTAGTGAGGTAATCAGTAACGTAAGCAAAAAACCATATAGCAGCTGCACAATGCTGAATTCAGACGAAAGAGTATTTGTCTGAACCGCTCCGTTCCACACTGTATTTAGCGCTCTGATAATTAATGTATTAACCAGATATCCAAGAAATACACCAAACAAGGCTCCAGTACCGGCAAGGAATATTATCTCCAGAAATAGTTGCTTTTCTATGATTCTATTTTTGAATCCAAGAGCATAATATGTCCTTATCTGGCTTCTCCTGGAATCAAAAAACAGCGATATGGCCATTGAGAGCAGAATCATGCAGGATATTATAATAAAAAAGCTAAAGCTCAGAAACAGAACGCTGAAGTCAACTCCGCCTTCTGCAGCATTATTAGCCGATTTTTTGATGTCAGATACTGTGAAACCTGTTTTTACCGGGTCAAACAATCCGGTCAGCTGTTCTTCAATGTCAGGTAATTGCATTGATTGAGGAAACCTGATAGCAGTGGCCGTGCCGAAATTATTTCCCCAAATCTTTTTCCCGGTATTATAACTGATGAAAGCTTTAGGAGTACCCTTATATTCATTCCAGTAATTTTCATCCTTCTCCCTGATCCTGTCCATCAGTATAGGAACACCGGCATCCCAGTCAGAACATGTTGTGCTTCCAGAGATTCCGGGGAAATCGGGCATAAGGGAAGGATCTGAATATTTGCTGTCATTATCAACTATGCTGCTGATAATGAAGCATTTGTAATTCTCCTCAAGCATGTGTCCAAAACCCGGATTGTACCAGGTTACTATAAGAGAGTCTCCCTTTCCTGCTCCAAGGTCATTGGCAAGCCATCTGTTAATGATTATCCCGTCGTCCTTTAAAGCCGGAATAAAAGTTGAAGGCAGGGCGGATATAAAAGAGTAAGGTGTATTTTTACTTTTTATAGAAAAATTGTTGCCCAGATAGGTGATAATTGGTGATGCTGAAGGAATCTTTTTTATAATCCCGGCAACTATATTACTGTCAATAAATATCCTGTCCGAAATTAATTCCGGTTCTCCTGTTTTCTCCGAGCGTCGCAGCGAAAGACCAACGTCAGATGGGGATAATATCCCCGGCAGAACATTTGAAACAGAAGTAATATCGCTGTTTTGAATTAAAAGCCTGTTTGCTTTGCGACCTTTATTACTATCGGGAAATATATCAGAAATGTTCATGAAAATATTCACCGGAATGATCTGGCTGATGCCGAGAGAAAAATTACCCATCTGCTGAAGTGTCAGTATCTTACTCACCTTCAGGACCTTTGACCCCATATTTTTTTCAGAGGGTGCGAACGGGGCATTCGCCGGAATCGGATCAATATTTTTGAAATGTATTATTATTTCATCTCCGGGATTTATTTTGAGTTGCTGAGCCAGTCGTGAATTAATTGTAATCGTACCGGGCTGAATAAAGACGGAATCAACAGAATTAAACTGGAAGAAATCATTCCCGATCCCGAAAATCTTAATATTCAGTGCAGTTTTGCCTGTAGAGAAATTCTGGCAATAGCCCTCTGTCTCGAGTATTGAAACAGCTTTTTTATCAGTAGCTGATATTATTTTCCCGGCTAGCTTTGTGTCGAAATACCTGAGCCCTGTACTAATTATCACGTTTGTGTTTCCAAGCTTTTCAGAACCGGTTCTTTTCAAAGTGCTCCTCACAGAATAGCCTGTAAAGAGTGAACCGGTAATAACAGCCGAAAGCAATGCGACAATAACAATCTGATAAACAGCATCTTTTCTG
>JBGOXH010000044.1:0-14395 GCA_041479075.1 Bacteroidia bacterium
ATGGCCTGTATTTTACTTTTAGTTTGTGAAAGCATTCTTTACGGGCAGAATATAGTATTCTCCGAGAACTTTTCAGGATTTACCGTCGGCACACATGCTACCCCATATACTGCTGATGTATCAGGTACTCTTGATACAAAAACTCAGACTCCAGGATGGACAGGATACAAGGTATACTCTGCGGGTGGTGAAATCAAGCTTGGGACGTCTGATATTGCCGGATGGATAGAAACTCCTGTAATTTCTTTCTCAGGATATGAAGGAGAACTGACATTAAAATTTGATATCTGCCGTTGGCCTGGAGATGCAACTACAGTTCAGATCCTTCTCAACGGTTCGGTGATAGTTAATCCGGTAACTCCGACAGATGAATTTCAGACGATGGAGGTTCCCATACCTCAGGGTATTCTTTCAGGTAAGTTAAAGTTCGAAGCTCTGTCAAAACGATTTTTTATAGATAATGTCGCCATCATTTTACAGAATATCACATACTCAGGGAAGCTTATTACTGAACCTGGTGCTATTATGATCTTTCCAAATCCCGCTTTTGACTTTATTTCGGTCTCAAATATGAGTTTATATAAAAAGATGGATATAATTGATATTTACGGAAGAATTTGTTTCACTAGAAAGATTTCTGATGCAGAAAGGATTGAAGTATCCATGGCTGACCTTCCGGCGGGCATTTATTTTATCAGATTCTCTTCAGGTAAATATATTGAGGTGAAGCGCATCTTTAAATACTAATAGCTACATGGATTAATAATATTCTTTCTCATTTAATCTTGCAATACTTTAAATAAAATTGACCAAATTTGCATCCCGGAGAGATGGCAGAGTGGTCGAATGCGGCGGTCTCGAAAACCGTTGTCCGTCATCCGACGGACCGGGGGTTCGAATCCCCCTCTCTCCGCAAAGCCAAAGCAAACCACCCCGACAGTACAGTCGGGGTGGTTTTGTTTTTAGAATGACCGAACTGAACTTGTTCTGTGAAGGTCATGAATAAAAACAAAACACCGCGAAGCGGGATTTGCTTTGGCTTTGCTGGGTTCCCTCCAGGGGATCGCGATCCGCCAGTTGGCGGAGAGCAATCCCTTACATCGTCCTCTCCCCAAACCTCCCGCTGTCGCGGGATAGGCTCTCCCCCAGAGAGGGAGGGGCTTATAAATCTTCATGAATATAAAAACACCGCGAAGCGGGATTTGCTTTGGCTTTGCTGGGTTCCCTAGAAGGGATCACCGAAGGTAATCCCCACTAAATAATACCCGAAGGGTTCATTTAAGCTTTGCTGGATACTCAAAAGGGATCACCGCAGGTAATCCCCTACAGCAATATCCCTGCCAGAGAAGCAGAAATATATGAAGCCATTGTACCACAGATCATGGCTTTCAAACCAAGCCTTGCAAGATCTGTCCTACGGTCCGGGGCAAGTGTTCCTATGCCGCCTAATTGAATTGCTACCGAACTGAAATTTGCAAAACCGCAGAGAGCAAAGCTTGCAATAACAACTGATTTAGCGCTCAATACACCTTGTGCAATCATCGGAGACAGATCAGAATAGGCAACAAACTCATTGATAACCATCTTAGTACCCATTAATGATCCTACTGAAAGTGATTCCTTAACCGGTACACCCATTACAATTGCAAAAAGTGAGAAAATTGCACCGACGACATCCTTCAACCGAAGATGATCCAGATCAAGTCCGATAAAATTAAGAGAAAGTCCTGTCCATGAAAGAAAATGTCCGAAATATCCCAGAAGTGCATCAATGAGAGCAATAAGAGCTATGACACCAATCAGCATTGCTATTACATTGATTGATATTTTCATTCCATCGGAGGCACCATGAGATATGGCATCCATGATATTTGAATGCTCTTTTTTTACTTCAAGTGTGACTTTCCCCTTGGTTTCGGAAACTTCAGTTTCAGGGTATACAATCTTGGAAATGACTAAGGCGCCGGGAGCTGCCATAAGGCTTGCTGCAAGAAGGTAAGATGCAGGAACTCCCATTGAAATATAAACGGCCATGACCCCTCCTGCTATACAAGCCATGCTCCCGGTCATTGAAGCAAGGAGCTCAGATTTGGTCATTCCGGAAAGATAGGGACGTATCATGATCTGTGCTTCGACCTGTCCGACAAAAGCGCTTGCGACATTTGAAAGAGCCTCGCTTCCGCTCACTCTCATCGCCCAGTGCACAAAACGGGCCAGCAGCGCTACTACCCGTTGCATAATTCCTACATGATAAGCCATTGCAACAAGGACACAAACAAAAATTATTGTCGGGATCAGAACAAACAGGAATACACCTTTTTTGACAATTTCCGGAGGAAGGATCTGTGTTATTTTGGTCAGGTCGCCAAAGATAAAATATCCGCCTTCCTGTGAAAAGTCTAGAAGCTTGTTTATTGCTTTCCCAAGCCAGGCGAAGATATCCTGGCCTATCGGGACTTTTAAAATAAAGACAGCCATCAAAATCTGCAATACAAGTCCTGTAATTACAAGCCGGATGTTTATTGCTTTCCGGTTATTTGACCATAAAAAAGCCAGTCCGAGAATTATGATTATACCGATTACGCCAGTAAATCTTGCCATTTAAAATCCTTTAAAAAATGATTATAAACTTACATCTTTTTTTATATGTAAGTATTATTCACCGGAAAAGATTTTTAACTATCTGTAAACAGCAATCTGCCCGTGTTCAGGCAAGGCGCGGTATATGATTTTAGCATCAGATCTGGGAAGTCTTAGCATTATAAACGGGTGATATTCAGGAACTTTGAAAGTAAAAGTACTTTTTAATGACTCAAGAGTATTGCGTAACCTGTACTGTAAATCGAACCAGGAGAGATGAATATTGTCACCCGGGTTTAGTTTTTCATCCTGATATACAATTATCTTTGTCCCGTTATCAATCTCCAATATATAATTAACCGGCTCATAATCAGCAGTATCAGGAAAAATATCGGGAACATATTCAGAAGTATCCTTAGGTGCCATTTTGATCATTAACGGCACCTTCGGAATGGAAGAATAATTTTTTGAAATATTAAATAGTTTTGAGAGAAATGAAGAAATTGTATAGCTGTCATCATCCCTTAACATTTTACTGGTATTCAGCTTTTTTATCTTTGTTTTGTGAACAGAAACACCGCTTATCTCAAGATTTACTATACTGTCAGCAAGGTTTATTGTCAGATAAATTGAATCGGTCTCGGCCATCGTAACCCTTGACTGGAGAAAAGATCTGTCCTTCAATAATTTAAGGTAAGCTGAATCATTAAAAACTCTTTCATCAATTTTGTTCTTTTCATCCTGTTTGAAAGCGTACTCTTTTTTTAGTTCTTCCAGTTTTTTTACAGGACTCAGTAAATTCATAACAGAATAATAAATAAGGAAGATGAGAATGAAAGTTGCAATGACAGCCAATACATATTTTCTGACATGAGGCTTATTTTTTATTTCCGTTTCCATGTTATCAGAATATATAAACTTTGGAACCTATGCTCAGCGTATTAAAGATAACTTTAAGGTCGTCATCATCAAGACGGACACATCCGTGAGTTACAGGCATTCCTAGCGCCCGTTTATATATAGTACCATGTATTAAATAACCGTCACCCAGTGCCATAGCGTAGTCGCCCAGTACATTGTACTCATATCTTGACGGGTCATCCTGCGAGGGTACCGGCAAACCTTCCTCGATGTACGCCCAGTCAGGTCTGCGCCATGGAGGATTTGTAATCTTCCCCTGAATCCAGAATTTGCCTTTTGGTGTTTTGAAAATCCAGCTTCTCCCCTCTTCTGTTTTAAGCATTTTGAAGCTGCCAGTGCTACAATGACCTTCTCTTACCTGCTTTTTATTTCTGAACAGGTAAAACAGGTTATCGGTTGTATTAATAACAAGATATGATTGACCGGTTGTGTATCCGTTATATTTTCTTGAAAGGCGCTGGATATCCCTGTTCATCAGAGAAATCTGCTTTTTATATGAAGCTTCTTTCTTTAACTCAGCATCATTAGTTACGATGGTTTTGTCTCCCGATGGGATTTCCTCTATTGCAGGAATAATATAGATAAAGAAAATAAAAAGAAAAACAATAGCGAAGAAAGCCAGTAATCCGATAAATGTTTTACGTAATACTTCAATACGTTTCCTGTTATCAAGTATTTGCTGATAGAATGATTTTTCAGCCGGAATAATCAAAGAATCCTCGTTTGCAACTGGCTGGTGTTAAGTTTCAGAGATTGACCCACTATCTGTTATTTCATTCTCCATAAAAAGGATTATCTGTTCAGAACATGCTTTAGATCGTTCATTGATCCGACTATAGTTACAGGAGTGCCAATTTTTGCAATCTTAAAAATACTATCCATTTCCCTGTCAGTCAGAGCAATACATCCGGAAGTCCAGTCGGCTCCTCTGCCTCCGTTACCATGAATTTCAATCATCTCTCCGATCTTTGCTGATTTGGGCAACGTGCCTTTTGCAACTGCAGCCTCAAAATTTGCAGTATCCTCATTATTTGGATAATCTAAAAGCAGTGCCTTATAGTATTTGGTACTATCGCTTTCAAACTTCTTTGTTATTTTGTACATGCCCTCAGGAGTCGCTTTGTCGCCTCTGATTCGTTTATCTCCAACCCAGTTTTTCCCGAGTTCAGCAGAATATTCGTCTATTTTTTCGCCATCAAGATAGACAAATACCTTTCGTGAGTATTTATCAACAATTATTGAATAATCGCGAGTTTCTTTAGAAACAGCTATAGTGCTGTCAATCAATCTTTTCCACTCCGGATATGATCTGAAATAATTTCTAATGTTTGAAAATGCACTTTCATAAGAGGAAGTAAGAAGATTTTCCGACTCTATTAGCTTCTCGTCAGCCAGCTTGTACTGGTTTTCTTTATAAGCGAGCTCTGACTCGATAAGAAGAAATTTTCCTTTCGAAATATGGTTCCTTATTTCCTGGGTTAACGGGTAATCTGAAAACATTTCTGTCAGGTCGGTGACCAGATTACTAAGAGCATTGAGCTTTTGCCTGATTTTTACATCAAGGTTTGAAGAGCTGTTTCTTGAATTCTCTGAAGCCTGGTTTGCTTTTTGAGCTGATAATCCGGCATATATTACCACCTTATAATAATTTCTCGAATAGATAAATTTCTTATTTTCCTTCTGCCAGTTTACCATTGCAGAATCATAGTATGCGTTAGCCTCAGAGAATAGTTCCGCAGAGTAGGTACCGGACTTATTCTTCCCCGCCATGAAAAGAGCTTCCTGTGCATACTTTACTTCGTTGACTGGAGGAGATGGAACAGGATAAAAAAGCGGGAATCCGATTAATGTCAAAAAAACGGCAATAGCCGATAAAATCAGAATATGTTTCCAGGTCTTTCCCATTGAAATTAACATGTTTGCCTAAAAAAAACCCCGGGAGAAAACCCGGGGATTTTTTTAGGCAATATTGTCAATCAGGATTAGAACCTGATTTTTGCTTTTGTTAAAGCATCTTTAATTTCTGTGTTAAGACCATCAGCTTTTACCTTAGCTGCTTTGATCTTGTTCAGTGCATCCATATAGGTTCCTTTGTCGAAAGAAGCCTGTGCGTCAGCAATTGCGGCATCAACGTTACCAAGATCAGCTTTGATCTGCTCAATAACAGCAGCACCTTCTTTTCCTTTTGGAAGTTTGGTGACAAGCTTAGCGTTTTCTGCTACGACAGCTTTAATATCGTTAAGAATTGTTTCAGCTTCTTTTTTCACTTCGTCTTTCTTCGCAGCAACATTATTAGTAACCTCTGCAGCCTTAGCCTTGAGTGATTCTAGTTTGGCAATTTCTGGTTTGAAATTTTTAAACATTTTCCCTTCCTTAGCAGCAATCGCAGTATTGATAACATTCATTGAATCATTTAAAGCTGCAAATTCAGTAGGAAGATAAACATTAGCTTCAGCAGCCTGAGCAGCTGCAATAGCAGCATTAGTAGCATCGATTTCGACCTGTGGTTTTTTGGCACAGCTAGCAAGGACAGCAACCATTGCAATAGCAGCTAATCCCATTAAAATTTTGTTCTTCATTTTTCTAAACTTTTAAATACTTTGTTTATTTTAACTTCTTCCGATTTCTTTTTAATCGTTTGAGTTTATTTTAATTACGGTGCAAATATACTATAAATTAAGAATATAACAATAAAAAAATCGAATATTCTTACTTATATATCAAAATTGCCTGCAAAAGCACAATAATTCTTACATAAAAATATTTCAACAAAATGTAAACAGGTTCATCATTGCCCTTGAGGTTTCAAAGGATTATCGACAACAATTCTACTCTTTTGATTTGCTACTTTGTATCCAAGGAGAAAAACCATCTTTGAAACTTTTTCCATCTTGTCAAAATCTATTTTCTCCACATCATCCCCAACGTTGTGAAGATCAGCATGAATTCCAGAGTGGAAAAAGATTGCCGGAACGCCTTTTGCCCAAAAGCTTTCGTGATCGCTGCCCCCAAACCCAAGATCCTTACCTTTATCAATTACCTTTATACCTGATTCCTGAGCTGCTGAATTTAACAGCTTCATAAGCTCAGAGCTTTCATGGGCCGTATAAATCATTATTTCACCAGGTTGTGTTACATCAAGGTCATAACCTGCAAATTTGCCGGTATCAGATGGCAATTTTGACCTGCCGACCATATCGAGATTAAAATCGACAAGAGTTTTTTCCATTGGGATAACCGGATTATTTGCATAGTACTGGGAACCCAGTAATCCTTTCTCCTCTCCGTTTACCCAGGCAAAAATAACTGTCCTTAAAGGTTTCTTTTTCAGCTTCGTAAATGCTTCAGCTACTTCAAGAAGAGCCATCGATCCGGAAGCATTATCATCAGCACCGTTATTAACCTTCCCTTCATGATTTTTACCTGTGTGATCAAAGTGAGCAGTATAAATTACACATTCATTCCTGAGAACCGGATCAGATCCTTCAACTATACCAATTACATTTGAAGCAAAAAAATCTCTTGTTCTGACAGGAATTTTAATCGAAGTTGTAATTCCCTGTATCTCTGTAGAAACCGGCTTTCCTTCTCTCTTAATATTGTCCTGCATCTGTGCTAGATTATTACCAGTTGATTTCAGAAGCTGATCAGCAGTATAATGAGTTATAAATGCAAGAAGGAAAGGCATATCACGACGCTCCTGTGTCGACGGGGCAACGGAATTTGCCGGTATCATACCTGCGAGTCCGGAAGTATATGCATCTTTAAAGTTGTTTTTGGGATCAAACACAAGCAGAACAGCTTTAGGTCCTGCTATAAAAATTGAGCCAAGTTTTTTCCCCTCAACCCTGTTATCAAAAACTTTGCTTTTTTCATTTGAATATACCGATTCAGGGGTTCTTGTCATAATCAATACAATTTTATTTTTTAAATCAATCCCCTTCAGGTCATTATAACCGATTGAATCAGAATAACCATATCCTGCAAATACAACATTACCTGCTATTTCAAGTGTTTTAGAAGATTGTGAAAAGGATACCAGTGAATCAGTAGAAAAGGTAACTTTCCCCTGGTTGTCATATATCTTAAGGCTGCGTTCTTTTGTATCTACAGAGGTCTCAACAAAAGGCATTTTCTGAAAATAATCTCCATCTGACATAGGTTTAAGTCCAAGTCTCATGAGATTAGTCTTTATAAAAAGTGCAGAGGCATCATTTTCCGGAGTTCCTGTTTCCCGTCCGGCCATTTCATCGGATGCAAAAAATGTCATATAAGCTTTAAGGTCACTTTTATTAATTGATGCAATACCCTCTTTCTGAGCATTTAAAACAGAATAAACTGTTAAAAGGCTGATAATGAACAGAACAATTCTTTTCATATAATTATTTATATTGATTTAACTTGATTCTTATTCAAATGTAAGATCTTTTAATGACGTTCAATGGAATCTTTTGCTGCACACAGATTTTTTAGTATCGCAAAACCGAAGAAAATCCTCATTGCTATGTTTTGTTTTTATTCATGAAGATTTATAAGCCTCTCCCTCTCCGGGGGAGAGACTGTCCTGCGACAGCGGGAGGTTTGGGGAAAGGACGATGTAAGGGATTGCTCTCCGCCAACTGGCGGATCGCGATCCCCTGGAGGGAACCCTGCAAAGCTTTAACAAACCCTGTCGGGTATTGTTTAGCGGGGATTACCTCTGGTGATCCCTTTTGAGGGTCCTTGCAAAGCTTTCATGAACCCTTCGGGTATTATTTATTTTCCCTTCAGCCCCTTATGAAAGCAAGCTTTCGCCGGGGCTTCGGTAAAATAAATAACCCCGCGTTCCGCGGGGTTCATGAAAGCTTTGCGGAGAGAGGGGGATTCGAACCCCCGGTATAGTTTCCCATACGGCAGTTTAGCAAACTGCTGGTTTAAGCCACTCACCCATCTCTCCAGACGCAGTAAGCGCGACAAAAATAGAAAAACATGCAGTAAGTGCAAAAAAAAACTGCACTTATTTCAATCCCTTAAAGATGTCGATCACAAGCTTGAAATTCTCAAGTGATTCTTCATCAAAATCCAAGAGTTTTATCACTTCATCCTTTACATCAGTAAGAAATCTTGAAAACATAAAATTCCTGGGTATTTCCTTCTCCCTTATATATTCAGAGTTTGCAACTGTTATACCTTCCCTCGTTTTCAAAATATGATTTTTAAAATCAAGAGTCGATAATAGATCTTCCGAGTTAAAGAATTTTTCCGGCATTTTAACGATCAAATCTTTCCGATTACTGTCAGTTTTAAAGACTGTTTCCTTTAAAAGATCTCCAATCTTATTCTCCTTATCATTTTCAAAAAGAAGAACAGAAAACTCTAATCCCCATCCCATCAGAATATTACACATTAAAGGAATTGAGGAAACATTTGTCGACGGAATAACACTAACCTTTCCTTTGAATCCCATTAAATGAATAATTGCATTCAGGATATAGAAAGATCCGGTATCGTTAACAATAAGGTTGAATTTCCTGGAAGAGAATCCTTCTCCTGATACAGGGTTGCCAAGGATACTCTGCAAAGGACTGAGTGTATCGGGCGAAGCAGATGAAAGCCTTAACGGATCAAGTATCCGTGTTGTGCTTCTGAGGCTGTCGAGGTCATCTCTCTGAACTGCCAGAACACGGTGAAGCTTATTTATCTCGACAAGATGTGGTGAATGGGTCGTATAGATTACCTGTATTTTGTCCTTAATATCTTCAAATACTTTAAGTACATCCTCCTGGGCTCTGGCATGAAGGCTGACACCAGGTTCATCGACAAGTAAAACCATCTGTTTATTGTTATTTGCAGAGGCTTTCAATTCCATATAAAAGGATAAAAACCATCGTACTCCCCGGCTTCTCTGCTTGGGATACAGCCTCTCGCCTTCATCCTTTATCCAGAATTCAAGATAGGGTTTCCCTGCTTTTCCACCATACGCAGCACTATAATGATCCAGCTCGAACTGAATGTGTATCTTATTGTTACGGCCAATAGACTGTTGCCAGAAATCCTGGAAATTACGAGTCAGAGTGTGATTAAGGTTTTCAATTTTCTGTTTAAGAATACGACTCGAAGGCTGTTGAAAAAATGAGTAATCGAGCTGTGCTATCTCGAGGAAATTTCGGGCGGCTTTATAACCTTCAACCTGTTCATTTCCGGTAATGATATCTTCCATATCGATACGATTGGGCAAAAGGCTTCCAAAATCTTCAAACAACTCAAAAACCGGACAATATTCAAAGAACTTTTTGCCGAGTATCTCGCTGTTATACTGCGATTTATATGATTGTATTATTTCATTAACCTTTGATCCTGCTTCCTCCTCCGTGCTCCCATTCATGATATAACCTGATAAAGCAATATGTCTGTCAAGATCAGCTTTCTGCATATCTCTTTCGCTTCGTGTTTTACGGTAATCGTCAAGAATCTCTTTCCATTCCAGATCATCATCATCATCTACTGGTCTCATTAATAAGGTCATTTTCTGATGACGTTCTTCGAGTTTGACCGATAATTCTGTAAAATGATTATCAAGTGCTGAATATTTATCCTTAAGCTTTTTATGCACTTCACCGGTTTTTTTTATTACGAGCTTGCCCTGAAGCTCACCGGAAATCTCTTCCTTATTTTTCTTTATTTCATTTAACCTGTTTTTCAAAACAGGATATTGCGCGCTTTTGGAAGAAACCTGATCAGCAGGTTTCCTGGCAAAAAGTCTGAAACCCAGACCTCGTGTATCGCCTCCCGGAAGCTTTGCTCGAATCTCCAATTCTTCTTTGGTGAATTCAGAAAGAATCTTTTCCATTTCATTAATCTCGTGTATCTCCTGATCAAGCTTACAGGTGACATCTCCGAGCTATAGCCTCCATGCATCTTCAAGTGAATCAAGATATTGGCTTATCTCGCCGCTTACAACTATTTCCGAAGAGAGGTCAGCAATCCAGACTCTTGTAAGTTCAATATGTGAAAGGCTCGATAGCAGCTCTTTCAGTTCAGTCCCCGGATTATCCGTTACTTTAATAAGCCATCCTTCCGGGATAATGAACCGGCAGCTCACCTCAGGCAGAGAGAGATCGCTCCGTAATACATCCTCTGAAATTATTCCTGTGTAAAATACTTTCAGCCCTTCAAGAACGGATGTTTTTCCGGACTCATTCTGCCCGATAAGACAGGTGATATTATCAGGTGAAAAATTTTGCCAGCCCGTGTCAACAATTGAACGGAAATTTTTGATTCTGAAGGCTGTGAGCTTCATCATAATGAAACCTGTTATAATTGAAAACCAAAAACCAAAACGTCATCAATCTGTTGTGTATTGCCTTTCCACTCTAGAAATGTGCTCTCCAGAATATTTTTCTGTTTTGTCATCTGAAGGCCTGCAACCGAACTGATAAGACTTTTTAAATGCTTATGCTTGAATTTCTTATCGGTCAATTCGCCAAACTGATCAGAGAATCCGTCGGAGAAGAGATAAAACTTATCTCCTGGTAAAGTCTCTATTATCTGATTTGTAAATGGCTGCTCCCGTACAGGAGCAAGACCTAACGTCATCTTATCCGGCTTAAACTCAGTCAGTTCGCCGTTTCTTATCATTATCAGCGGCCTGTTGGCACCGGAAAACTGGAGTTTACCTGAGTTGCAGTCTGCAATACATAAACCGATATCAATACTGTCTTTTGTTTCGGCTTTTTCGCCTGTCTGATGAAGAGCTTTCATTATTTTTTCCCTCATCATGTTGAGCACTCTGTTGGCTTTGGGATCAATCCTGCCCTGTAAAATATCATTTAAAAAGCTGATACCCAGAATACTGAGAAGAGCACCAGGAACTCCATGCCCGGTGCAATCGCCTGCTGCAATGCATAAATATTGTCTTATCCTTAAAACATAATAAAAATCACCACTGACAATATCTCTGGGCAAAAAGAGAACAAAACTATCTTTAAATAATCCTTTAAGTATCTCAGGATCAGGCATAAGGGCTTTCTGAATTATACCAGCATAACGAAGACTGGCAAAATGATCATCCAGAACCTGATTCTGAACAAAGGAAACAAGATCAGAATTATGTTGATTTTGAGGTGTCATATCCTGAGATATCCTGCACAAATGTTAAAGATACACTAATTTTGTATTCCATTGTACCTGAAAAGGTGCCATTTACCCATTCCTTTTATTCAGAAGAACAACATTTTCAACATGATGGGTATGAGGAAACATGTCGACCGGCTGGACTTCAATAACATCGAATTTTTCAGAAAGAATTTGAATGTCGCGTGCCTGTGTTGAAGGATTACAGCTTATATATACAATTTTCGACGGTGCTGCTGATAATATTGCTTTAACGATTGATTCATGCATGCCGGCTCTTGGAGGGTCTGTAATTATAACATCCGGATGACCATTAACCTCCATAAACTGTTCTGAAAAAATTTCTTTTATATCACCGGAGAAAAACTGTATATTCCTGAAATTATTCATTTCCGAGTTCTTCACAGCATCTTTGATTGCCTCTTCAACATATTCAATACCAATCACTTCGGAGGCCAATGGTGCAATAAAGTTAGCTATTGTACCCGTTCCCGTGTAAAGATCATATACAATTTCTTTACCTGTAAGCCCCGCAAAATCTCTTGCAATCCTGTACAGTTTTAAAGCCTGGTCTCTGTTTGTCTGGTAAAACGATTTTGGTCCGATCCTGAATTTAAACCCATCCATCACTTCAATCAGGTGATCTTCACCTTTATATAATACAGGGGTCTGATCAGTCAGAGAATCATTTTTTTTTCGGTTAATTATGTAATATAATGAGGTTATCTGCGGGAATTCCGATGCAAGAAAGTCAAGAAGCCCTTCCCTTCTCTCCTTTTCATCAAGAAAGAAAATTACAATAACCATTACTTTACCATCACCGGAGTTCCGGATTATCAGGTTACGCAGGAAACCACTCTGCTGGCGCAGGTTGAAAAACGAAAGAGATTTCCTGTGAGCATACCTTCTGACTGCATCACGAATGGCATTTGAAGGTGCTGGCTGCAAATGACACTCCCTGATATCCAGTACTTTATCAAACAATCCAGGGATATGAAACCCCAGTGCGTCTTCATTTTCAAAATCATTATCAGAATTTACCTCTTCTAAAGTAAGCCACCTTTTGTTTGAAAATGTGTATTCCAGCTTGTTCCTGTAATTAAAAATATTTTCAGATCCGATGATTGGATTTATATGCTGAATGTTAACTTTTCCGATGCGTATCAGATTGTCCTTCACCTGTTTTTCTTTATACTGCAGCTGAAGATGATATGGAAGATGCTGCCACTTGCAGCCTCCGCAAACGCCAAAATGTTTACAGACTGGTTTTATCCTGTCCGGTGAGTATTCATGAAATCTCACCACTCTTCCCTCGAGATACTTTTTCCTTTTCTTAATTACTTTAATATCAACAACATCACCCGGAACCAGCATCGGTACGAAAACCACCTGATTATTTACCCTTGCAAGTGCATTCCCTTCAGCTCCTATATCAGTAATCCTGACCTTCTCTAGCAGAGGCAGCTCTTTCTTCTTTCTCACGTTCCTGTGAATTTTACTATTATGAGATCCTAATTATCCCTCAGGTTCAGTAAAAATTGAAGGCCGTCAATTATGAAGGGAAATACTGCATCACCATGATCAAGATCAGGGTAAAGCACTTTTTGACAAATAGCTTCAGAAGTACCGGCAGCTATCATAGCATTGTACATCGACTCAGTTGATGTGACACTTACATGTGTGTCACCTGTGCCATGGCCAAAGAAAAGAGGTTTTAAAGTTACCCATGGACTGATACTGTTACTGATAAGTGCCTGACGTACTGTTGAGTACGTTGGTGAAGAAGCAAATCCTGAAAGAAACTCCGATTTAAATAATCCGGGAATTGAAGTGGTCAGCTCATCATTGATCTCATCGAGTGAAAGAGTTCCTGTATAAAGTGAACTCAAATTTGTCGAATAAGGCTCATTCAGGATATCAGATACCGGATTTGTAAACTGATCATAACTTGAATATGCATTAATAATATATCCCAGGTACGATGGCATAGAGTAAGTTGCATTATTGATCATGCCGAGGAAAAGATTGTACAGATCATACGGTCCTGCACCACACGCGCTGCCTGCCAGATTAAATTCAACCGGATATTCCAGCTCAAGAGCTTTGTGAAGTGAAAGAGTGGCCCAACCGCCTTGTGAATATCCGAGGAGATAATATTCATTTTTTACTGTCAGTCCGGGAAACTTTGTTGCACCGACTTCATTCAGAGCATGAAACATGTCAACGATAGACTGAACTGTAGGTTCTTTAATCAGGTATGGATGAGGTATCTGAACAGAGCTTCCAAAGCCCGGATAATCAGGTATCAAAACCACAAATCCCATTGATGCGATATATTCAATCAGTTGATAAAAAATGTCTGTCGGATATTCACTTGGGGCATCAGAATTCAGTGTATTTGTACCATTCTGAAAGCTGAGAACAGGGTATTCACCAGGTGTCGCAGGGACACAAACCAGCCCCGAAGCCTCTATTTCATCTTCATATAATGTCGTTTTATAAACTATCTTATAAACATTTACATCATCATCAATATAAGATTCCATTATACCGATTTCAGGATAATATTCGCTTACCAAATTCAGCATATTGGTCATCGATTCGGTCGAATATGAAGCAGCGAGCTCGTTTGAAACAAAATAATTATAGTCTGGCTCTTCATCTTTTTTGCAGGAAGAAAAAGTTATCGCTATAATAGAAAGAATCAGTAATAATCTGAGTATGTATTTGTTATCTTTCATGTTATTCAAATTTTATTTTATAATCCTTTGTGCTCTTTGTG
>JBGOXH010000318.1:0-3007 GCA_041479075.1 Bacteroidia bacterium
TCATTTTTCTGGGCAATCGGAATAAACCATTTCATGGAGATTGCCAAGATGAGAGCTGCACGGATGCTGTGGTCTAAGATTGTAAGCGGCTTTAATCCGAAAAACCCTAAATCGCTGGCGCTTAGAACGCATTGCCAGACATCAGGATGGAGCCTTACTGAACAGGATCCTTATAATAATGTAGGGAGAACGTGTATTGAAGCAATGGCTGCAGCGCTTGGTCATACGCAGAGTCTTCATACTAATGCCCTTGATGAAGCGATTGCCCTGCCTACCGATTTTTCTGCAAAGATTGCAAGAAACACACAAATTTATTTGCAGGAAGAGACACAAATCTGTAAAGTGGTCGATCCGTGGGCTGGCTCGTATTACATTGAAACTCTGACACATGAGGTAGCTCACAGGGCATGGGAACATATCATGGAGATTGAAAGCCTTGGTGGTATGGTAAAAGCTATTGAGTCGGGTATCCCGAAAATGAGAATCGAAGAGGCAGCAGCAAGGGCACAGGCAAAAATTGATTCGGGAATTCAAACTATTGTCGGAATAAACAGGTACAGGCTGGAAAAAGAAGATCCGCTTGAAACGCTGGAAGTTGACATTACTGCAGTCAGAGAATCTCAGATTAAAAGGCTTGAAGAGCTGCGTAAAGGCAGGAATGAAACTGAATGTCAGGCAGCGCTTGATGCAATTACCGAATGTGTTAAAACAGGAGAAGGCAATCTTCTTGAACTGGCTGTTGAGGCTGCATCAAAACGTGCAAGCCTGGGCGAAATATCTTATGCATGTGAAAAAATAGTTGGGAGGTATAAAGCAGTGGTACGTACAATATCAGGAGTCTATTCATCAGAGTATAAGTCTGATAAGGATTTTGAAGAAGCAAAAGCACTCGTTGCAAAATTTGCTGAAAAAGAGGGGCGTCAGCCCAGAATAATGATCGCCAAGGTAGGTCAGGATGGCCATGACCGTGGCGCCAAGGTTGTTTCAACTGGTTATGCCGATATTGGTTTTGATGTCGATATCGGCCCTCTTTTCCAGACTCCGGCCGAAGCTGCAAAACAGGCAGTAGAAAACGATGTTCATATATTGGGAATTTCGAGTCTGGCAGCCGGACACAAAACACTCGTTCCTCAAATAATAACCGAGCTTAAAAACCTTGGAAGGGAAGATATACTGGTCATAGCCGGAGGAGTAATACCCCCTCAGGATTACCAGTATCTTTATGATGCAGGTGTAGCTGCAATATTCGGACCCGGCACTTCTGTTTCAAAAGCAGCAAAACAGATTCTCGAAATATTGCTTCATTCTTTTGAATAGACATTAATTTAGTTGCGTTTAAACCAATATTATGAAAAGGGTAATTTTTTTAACAGTAGCAGTTCTGATCCTGGCTTGCGGATGCAGAACAAAAAAGCCTTTAGGTGAAAGTTCACCTTCTGTTAAGCAAAATGAAGAAATTACAGCGATGACTGATTTCTCGGAACAATCAACATGGATATTAGGTTATTTTACCAGAGACAGGCTAAATAAAACACCTCATTGTGAGTGGTATCTGAAGGGTTATGATGAATATAAACAGGATAGTGCTGCTGTAATTAAACTTGTCCAAATAAAACCTGATGAACTGACTATAAAGATAGTTATGGGAACATGGTGCCCAGACAGCCGGAGGGAAGTTCCGCGTTTTATGAAAATTCTTGATCTGTGGAAATTCCCGATGGGGAAAGTGACCTTTATAGGAGTTGACAATTCAAAGCTCTCACCTATAGCAGAATACAATAGTCTGGATATTCAAAGAGTGCCAACTTTCATTTTTTATAAAAATAATATTGAAGCCGGACGCATCATTGAGAATCCGGTAACGTCTTTAGAGCAGGATATAATAAATATTCTGACCAGGGAATGAAAATTATTAAACAGGTATAAAATCATGGAAGAAGTAAAAGACAATTCGGGACAAAATCTGGGCGTTGCAGCTCTCATTACAGCGATCATAACTTTTGTACTTGCTGTGATCCCCTGTGTGGGATTTATTGCGATTATCCCCGGAATAATAACTATTGTACTTGCATCAGTTGGTCTGTCACATGCAGTACGAAACAATTCTCCGCGCGGCTTACCTTTGGCAGGATTGATTATTGGAGTTGTTGCCATAATGATTTCATTTTCAAATATTTTTATTGTCAGCAAGTTTGCAGATGGAGCAAAAAACTGGCCGAACAAAATTGAAAATATTGTAAATGACGTTCAGGAAAATGTTACCAAGGGCCTTGAAGATGCAAATATTTCGATCAAAGTTGAAAATGGCGGCCAAAAGGTGGAAATAAACACCACTGTAAATAGTACGGACCGCCAGAAAGTACTGGAAGACCTGGAAAAGGGAAACGCATCCAAGAATGATACTTTGGTCCAGAAAAAGGGAAACGCATCCAAGAATGATACTTTGGTCCGGGAAAAATAAGCGCGGTTTAAAGCAAGAGGTAAGGATAAAGGATGAACCTTACCTTATAATAAATATAGTTCTTGCCGGAGTAATATTGCTTATTATGGCTTACTGCGGCATTTTTTCTCCTGAAAAAAATAATTATCCTGTTGTCTGCATACATGAAAAACTGACTGGTCAGCCATGTGTCTCCTGCGGACTTTCCCATAGCATTTCATTAATCCTAAGAGGAAGAATTGAAGAGGCTTATAGATGGAATATTTATGGAATGAGAGTGTTCCTTTTCTTTGTATCGCAGCTCTTTATGAGGATCCTCTTTTCACGGATTTATATAAAACACCCTGAATCTCGTAAACAATTGATAATGTTTGACATAATAGGATCATCCTTGATATTCCTGATCACCTTTCTACCATTCCTGATCTATCTTTTCAAATTCTTGTAATAAGAAATTTGTACCACCCCAAGGTAATGATATACAATACTTTAACTTTCTCGGGGCTGTTGAAAAAGTCCCTCTTTTACTATCTACCCCTAAATCCCCCAAGGGGGACTTACTGAAAA
>JBGOXH010000224.1:0-4875 GCA_041479075.1 Bacteroidia bacterium
AATAAATAACCCCGCTGTCGCGGGGTTTACTGCAAGCTTTGCGGAGAGAGGGGGGTTCGAACCCCCGGTACCCTTTTGAGGCACACACGCTTTCCGGGCGTGCCAGTTAAGCCACTCCTGCATCTCTCCTTATATCAGGTAATTATAACTGAAATTTGGCGGCGCAAATTACAAAATATTTTTTAATCTTTTCAGCTATGAAATTTCTCCTGCAAGCGGCTTATCCAGACATTTAATAACTTCCTTCCTTGTTGAACACTTGCCAAGCAAATGCATCAGCTTGGTTACAGAAGCCTCAGAAGTAATATCCTTCCCGCTTACAACTCCAACTGCAAGCAGCTGACGACTCGTTTCATATAGCCCCATTTCAACACTCCCGCCATGACATTGTGTGACATTATAAATTATGCCGCCTTTCTGAATAAAATTTCTGAGATCATCAATGAACCATTTATAAGTAGGTGCATTACCTGAACCAAACGTTTCAATAATTAGTCCCTTTAATCCTTTAGTATTGGTTATTGCCTGGACGACATTCCTGTTAATGCCTGGAAAAAGCTTCAGGATAGCAACATTTGTATCGAATGATTTGTGCAAAATAAGCTTCTTGTTTCTTATTGGATAATGAATATCGTTGAAATTAAATTTCAGATGTAATCCGACTTCAGCCAGCGGGGGATAATTCGGTGAATTAAATGCATCAAAATGCTCAGCACTGTACTTGGTTGTACGGTTTCCGCGGGTAAGCTCATTATCGAAATAGATGCAAACTTCTGGAACAATAGCCGCATCTTTTTCTTTTGCTGCAGCAATCTCTATCGCAGTTATCAGATTCTCCCTTCCGTCAGTGCGAAATAGTCCGATCGGCAGCTGGGAACCGGTAAATATCACAGGTTTTGCAAGATTTTCGAGCATAAAACTTAATGCTGAAGCTGAATATGCCATTGTATCAGTTCCATGCAATACCACAAATCCATCGAAACGGTCATAATTTTTTTCAATAATCTCAGCCATCTTTATCCAGATGCCAGGATCAATATTTGATGAATCCTTTACCGGATCGAAGGATATAGACTGAAGGTCATAACCAAACTTGCCTAATTCAGGAACATGATCTGTAATATGCTTAAAATCAATTGGTACCAATGAACCTGTCTTTGGATCATGAACCATTCCGATCGTACCGCCGGTGTATATTATAAGTATGGAAATATCTTTTTTTCTTTTCATTTTTCTGTCAGATTTTAAAAAGCCGGCATGAATTTTCAAATGTAATAACCGCGGTTTCTTCTTCGTTCATACCGAAAATTTCTGCAAGCTTTTTATTTATTATACAAATATAGGAACTCTCATTTCTTTTGCCTCTATATGGAACAGGCGCAAGATAAGGTGAATCAGTTTCCAGTAAAATATGCTCAATACCAATTGCTTGCGATATTTTATCAAGACCAGAGTTTTTAAATGTCAGAGGTCCCCCGATGCCGAGCATAAATCCCATTCCAACAGCTTTCTTTGCATCTTCAATGCTACCGGAAAATGCATGCATTACACCTGTAAGTCCTTGTCCTTTAAATTCTTCCAGAACAGAGAAAACTTCCGGGAAAGATTCCCGCGAATGAATTACCACAGGAAGGTCTGATTTTATTGCAAATGAAACTTGTCGTCTCAAAGCTTCTCTCTGCTCTTTCAGGTGAGTTTTATCCCAGTAAAGATCAATTCCTATTTCTCCGACTGCAACAAATTTATTTTCAGCTGCAGACACTTCAAGCTTTTCAATCTGGGAAATGTAATCTTCTTTGACAGAAGTCGGATGCAATCCGATCATTGGATAACATACTCCTTTGTATCTGTCAGCAGCGGAAAGCATTGGTCCAACCGAATGGATATCAATATTCGGTAATAAAAGTTTTACCACACCGCTGCTGACAGCACGGTTTACCATCTCATCTCTGTCGGTATCAAATTCCGGAAGATAAAGATGTGTATGTGTATCAATTAATTGCATTAAACGACTCCCTGGGCGATCATGGCATTAGCCACTTTCACAAACCCACCGATGTTTGCACCATCAACATAGTTTATGAACCCATCCTCTTTTGTTCCGTACTTAACGCAAGTACTATGGATATTCTTCATTATTGTATGAAGCCTCTGATCGACCTCCTCACGTGACCATGGGAGCCGCATTGAATTCTGAGTCATCTCAAGTCCTGAAGTTGCCACACCACCGGCGTTAGCTGCCTTCCCGGGGCCATATAGAATTTTTGCATTAAGGAATACTTCCACAGCTTCTGGTATTGATGGCATGTTGGCACCTTCTGAGACACAGATACAGCCATTTTTAACAAGCATCTTAGCCTCTTCCTCATTTATCTCATTCTGGGTTGCATTCGGCATAGCAATATCACACTTGATAATCCATGGTCTCTTTCCTTCAAAATATTCAACACCATATTTTTCAGCATAATCCTTTATCCTTCCCCTCTTGATATTCTTTAATTCCATAATGAATTTGAGCTTTTCGGAATCGATACCTTTCGGATCATAAATGAATCCGTTTGAATCGGATGAAGTAACAACTTTCCCTCCCAGCTGAGTAACTTTTTCGGTTGCATATTGAGCCACATTACCGGAACCTGAAATGCAAATTGTCTTACCTTCAATGCTTTCGCCGCGTGTTGAAAGCATTTCCTTAGCAAAATAAGTGGCACCATATCCTGTAGCTTCAGGGCGGATAAGTGATCCTCCCCATTCAATTCCTTTTCCGGTCAGAACTCCCGTAAATTCATTTTTAAGCCTTTTGTACTGACCAAAAAGAAAACCTATCTCTCTTCCACCGACACCAATATCCCCGGCCGGGACGTCAGTATCAGCACCAATATGACGGAAAAGTTCTGTCATGAAGCTTTGGCAGAATCGCATTACCTCATTATCGGATTTACCTTTAGGATCAAAATCCGAACCACCTTTACCACCGCCCATTGGCAGAGTTGTCAGACTGTTTTTAAATACCTGCTCAAATGCAAGAAATTTCAGAATGCCAAGGTTGACTGTAGGGTGAAATCTGAGACCACCCTTGTAAGGACCTATAGCACTGTTCATTTCAATCCTGAAACCCCGGTTAATCTGTATTTCGCCTTTATCATCGAGCCAGGGGACCCTGAAAATTATTGTCCTTTCAGGCTCAGCGATTCTTTCAAGGATTTTAGCATATTTATATTTGGGATTTTCTTCGATAAAGGGGATAAGAGATTCTGAAACCTCCTGAACAGCCTGGTGAAACTCATTTTCACCAGGATTTTTTGCCTTTATCATGGCCATAAATTGTTGTACTCTCGGATCCATAGTAATTTTTTTTGGTTTATTGGAATGTCAAAAGTAGAAAAACAAAAGATATCTGATTCATGGTTGTCAATAAAAATTTTAAATGAATGAAAAGAGATAGTAATTAATCAGGCTATCCGATAAAGATTCCCGGGATAGCACCTGATGAACCCTTTAAATTCCATTTGGAGAAGAATAGCTGAAAGCTTATACACAGGAAAATCAAGTGATCTGCAAATTGAATCAATAGTTAGTTCACCTTCTTTAGAGAGCAGTTCAAATATCATTTTTTCATTATCGTCAAGCTCTGAAAACAGAGATCGCTGAACCGGAGGTTTTGATTTTTCTGATTTCCAGTTAAGAAAATATTCTATATCATCAGAACACTCGGCCATAGCAGCTTTGTTGCTTTTAATGAGGCTGTTACAGCCTGCTGACCATTGATCCTCCGGCCTTCCCGGAACAGCAAAGACATCGCGGTTATATGAGCTTGCAATATCGGCAGTGATAAGAGCTCCTCCTTTTATCCCGGATTCCACAACCAGTGTCGCATCTGAAAGACCAGCAATAATCCTGTTTCGCTTTATGAAATTATTTCGTTCGGGTAATGCATCAGACAGGAAATCAGTAAGAAGCCCACCGTTTTTAATCAGTGCATTTGCTGTCGATTTATGAAGTGAAGGATATATTGTTTTAAGTCCATGACCAAGAACTCCAACGGTAGTCAAATTGTTCGCGAGAGCTGCTTTATGAGATGCAATATCAATTCCATAAGCAAGTCCGGAAACAATAACCAGATCCGGATGTCCGGCTGCAAGTCCGCCTATAATCTTATCGCACAGCTCTTTACCTCTCGGAGTTGCACTTCTGGTTCCTACGACACTCAGTATCTTCGCTGCATCAAGGTTACAATTGCCTTTGAAAAAGAAAACTACGGGAGAATCATCGCACTGCCGCAACCTGAAGGGATAATCGTTATCAAGATAGAAGTATGTTTTAATGTTGTTTTTTGTAACATACTCAGCTTCTTTCCCGGCAGTTTCGAGGTATGAACGATCACTAATATATTGTGCCAGTCCGGAACCTATTCCCGGAATTTTAGTCAGATTTCTGTAAGATTCATGGAAAATACCTTCCACATTGCCAAAGTGGGATACAAGCTTGCGTGCATTAATATCACCAATCCTGGGTATGAGTCCTAAAGCGATTTTATGCTTCAGGGAGATTTCTTCAGGCATAGCACAAAGAATTGAGACATGTAAATATAAGAAAAAGCGTAGTTAAAAACTACGCTCAGCACTATTATTTATAGTTATTGAAGATATACTCGGGAACTGATTATATGCTTGGCGTAGTTTTCAA
The DNA here is from genome assembly GCA_041479075.1 of Bacteroidia bacterium. GTDB lineage: Bacteria > Bacteroidota > Bacteroidia > Bacteroidales > VadinHA17 > LD21. Next base: position 4,687 of record JBGOXH010000224.1, read on the forward strand.
CTACGCCGTAAAAGTTTATATCACTCCCATATCTAACATTGAATTGGCAACTTTCAGAAATCCTGCAATATTTGCACCTTTCACGTAATCGACATAACCATCTTCACGCTTTCCATATTTAACGCACTGGTCATGGATATTGTTCATGATCTCATGAAGCCGGTCGTCGACCTCCTTGCTGCCCCATCT
>JBGOXH010000054.1:0-13547 GCA_041479075.1 Bacteroidia bacterium
ACTGCCCGATGTTGCAGTCAAGGAGAGCCAGCAGCGGATTGAATCAGCCATTCGTTCACTCGGTCATCACTGGCCGGGGAAACAGGTTGTAATAAATATGGCTCCTGCCGATATACGGAAAGAGGGTTCATCATACGATCTCCCTCTTGCCCTGGGAATTCTTGCTGCCGACGAAAAAGTCATCAAAGATGAGATAGAATCATACATAATTATGGGTGAGCTTTCCCTCGATGGAACACTACAACCAGTGAAAGGAGTATTGCCGATAGCCCTGAGAGCCAGAGAAGAGAAGTTCAAAGGTGTGGTGGTGCCGGTTAAAAATGCCCGCGAAGCTGCAGTGGTAAACGGACTTGAAGTATATGGAATGGAAAACCTTGGCGAAGTGGTCGATTTCTTTAATGGCACAAAAAAATTCACTCCGGTCAAAGTAGATCTGATGGAGATCTTTAATAACGAAGCCAACAAATATGATGTCGATTTTTCAGATGTCCGCGGACAGGAAAACGTCAAACGTGCTCTTGAAGTTGCCGCTGCCGGTGGGCATAATATTATTATGATCGGACCTCCCGGATCCGGTAAAACAATGTTAGCCAAACGGATACCTACTATTATTCCGCCTCTAACACTCGAAGAGGCTCTTGAGACCACTAAAATACATTCTGTGGCAGGCAAAATTGACCATCATACTGCTCTGATGACAAAAAGACCATTCAGATCACCACATCACACAATATCTGATGTTGCCCTCGTAGGCGGGGGTACATTTCCACAGCCTGGAGAGATCTCTCTTGGGCATAATGGTGTCCTTTTTCTCGATGAACTGCCTGAATTCAAAAGAACAGTGCTTGAAGTAATGCGACAACCGCTTGAGGACAGGGTAATTACGATCTCACGTGCAAAATCGACTGTCGATTATCCTGCAAGTTTTATGCTGGTAGCAAGCATGAATCCCTGCCCATGCGGATTTCATAATCACCCTGAAAAAGAATGTATGTGCTCACCCGGAATGGTACAAAAATATCTAAACAGAATTTCAGGTCCATTGCTCGATCGTATCGATATTCATATTGAAGTGGTGCCTGTTAAATATGATAAATTGTCTGATTCGGGTAAAATTGAAAAATCTTCAGTTGTGCGTGAAAGAGTTGTCAAAGCCAGAGAAATACAGGCAAAAAGGTTTGCATCCATCAGCGGGGTTTATTCGAATGCACAGATGTCATCGTCGATGCAAAGAAAATATTGCCAGCTCGATGATGCAGGCGGGAGGCTGCTTAAAACAGCAATGGAGCTCAGGGCTCTCTCTGCACGGGCTTACGACAGGATACTGAAAGTAGCACGGACTATTGCCGATCTTGCAGAATCTGAGAATATTACAGCCGAACACATTTCCGAAGCAATCAATTACCGCAACCTCGACAGAGAGGGATGGGCCGGATAGACAAATTTATTTGCAGAGTCTTTAAAATTTATTAATTTTATATTCTTAATCGTCCTGATCTTCTTTGCATGAATCTCACACGCAGGATTCGCGATAAAATGATGAAAGAACGCCTTATGTTCGTGTACAGAGGCGTTGTTACAAATGAAAATTCCGTTCCCCTTCTCATGCTTCTGGAAAAGGAAATGGAGAATTCGGAATTTGGATTTGTCGGACGAAAAAGACTCTTTATGTTCGTTCTTGAAAGTCTTCAGAATGTTACAAGACACAGCGACAGCAACGGACATGCCAATATGTCGTTAGTAGTCTATTCCAAAGCAGACGAGGGATACACAGTAACGACAGGGAACGTTATTCCTTCTTCAAATATCGATGATCTGAAAAAACGCCTTGAAGAGATCAATAGTCTTCAAAGCGGTGAAATAAGGAATGTCTACAGGCAAATGTTAAGTAATTCCGAATTCAGCGCCAAAGGTGGTGCCGGACTCGGTCTTATTGAAATGGCAAAAAAAACAGGCAACAAGCTCGATTATGACTTTCTGAATCTGGATGAGGAAAACTCTTATTTTATTCTTAGTAAAACCGTTGGATCCGATGGAATAGGAGTACATTATGGCAGTGCTGAAAAACCTTTCCAGGGCAAAGCCGTGGCACAGCTCGAGCGATTAATGGCTGCAGAAAATATTTATTTGATCTGGTCGGGACATATAACACCTGAAGTTGGGAAGGAAGTGCTTTCATTTACCGAAACACGGCTTGCGGAAGATGAAATTGAATCAAATATGAGGAGAAGAGTCTTCAGCATTCTTGTTGAAATAATTGAAAATGTAGCAAAATATAGTCCCGGACGGGAACCTGAAGAAAAATATGGAATGCCCGTTGCGATGATCAGATTTGAAAATAAGACATATTCTCTTACAACAGGAAACCTGATATTAAATGATAATGTCAATCACCTGAAAGAAAAGCTTGACTCAATAAATAAATATGATAAGGTTGGCCTGAAAGAATTGTTCAGGAAATCTCTTTCAGGGCAATCAATAGGATCCGACAGTACAGGAAATATGGGACTTATTGATATGGCAAGGAAATCAGGGAGTAAGCTGGCTTACGAATTCGACAGGGTAAACGATCTTTATTCCTACTATACTCTTACAGTAAAGGTTGAAGAGAAAGCTGATTAATCGAATGTCTTGAGTATAATATTGTTCCCATCCCATTCAGCATAACTGCTGTGTTTTATCCAGTCGCCAAGAAAAATTATCTCTCCACCCTGCTTTATCTTATATGATAGAGCAAGATGGCGATGACCAAAGATGAAATAATCGACTTTTGTGTTTGCTGAAACAGAATTGGCATATTTTATCAGATCATCATTCTCTTCTCCAAGAAAATCCACAGAAATACCTTTAGCAAGCCTCGAACTTAATGACCATCTGTGTCCAAAACCGACACCTATCCAGGGATGCATGGAAGAGTACCAGACTCTTAAAGGTTTATTCCGGAAGATCTTCAGAAGGATTTTATAACAAAAATTTGTACTTCCAAGCCCTTCTCCATGAGCAAGGTGAAATATTTTGCCATTAAAAGTGGCAGTCAATGGATTGGTGTGAACAATAATTCCGCACTCTCCTGAAAGGTAATCCCTTACCCACATATCATGATTTCCCGTAAAAAAATGAACCGGGATGCCGGAATCTGTTATTGAAGATAATTTCCCCAGGAACCTGGTAAAGCCGCGCGGGACAACAAGCTTATATTCCCACCAGAAATCAAATACATCTCCAAGCAGATAAATTTCCTTTGCTTCAGGAGCAATGCTTTCGAGCCACCTGACAACTTTTTTTTCACGGTCAACAGGAGAGGTGCCTGTATTAAGACCAAGATGAAAATCTGAAGCAAAAAATATTTTACCAGTATCAGCCAAAACGTTATTAATTATTAAATAACTGATTAAGTTTTATTTGCAGATTTTTCCCATGCAGATGCGATGCAATGATTTTACCTTTTGGATCAAAAAGAAAATTTGCAGGCAGCGTTGTAACATTGAAAAGCTTTGCATATTTCTGATCATCAGGATTTTCTTCTCTTGTACTTATCCAGGGCAGTTCATCAAATTTCACAGCATCTTTCCAGATTGTTTCATCTTTATCAAGATTAATCTGATAAATTTCGAATCCTCTTTTACTAAACATTTTATAATATTCTTTTAATTGAAGATTTTCACTTATACATGGCCGTGAGGCCGCTGACCAGAAAGCAAGAAGCACATATTTCCCTTTCAGAGATGAAAGTATAATGCGTTTACCATTGATATCTTTCAGATCAGGATCAAGTTTTGTTTCGGGAAGTGTTGCAGACAACTGCTGAAGCCTTCTGGCATTGAACTGATTCATCTCTTTTTCGAAATCATTTACAAGCACTTTTGTATGTTTCGAATCCGGATAATGCCTTAATAGTGAGTCTGATACTATTTTCAGGTACTGGAGATCGCGCAGATCATATAAAACATATATCTGATCGTCTAATTTCTGATAAAGGGCTTTTATTGATGCAAGCGAATTTATATTTTTCAGAATGAACTCAATATTATACTTTCGCTGATCTTTCATGAGTTTCAGATACTCCTCCTCAAGGAGAGGTGCTTTAAGTGTAAAATCAGACTCTTTTGATGCTTTATTGTAAAGTGAATTTAACGAATCGAGTTTATGCTTTGTTTCAAATAGTTTAAAATCAAGCTTTTGTACTAATTCAGAACCTATTGATCCGGTAACAGTGTAATTATTATAAAATGTTTCCCCGTTGAAAGAAAGTTTAATTTTTTCACCAGGTTCGGCCAGAAGAGTTATAAAATCACCTGAAGAACAACCAACCTCGTAAAAGTCAGGTTCTCTGGCATTTATTTTAATCCTGAAATTTCCTTTCCTGCTGATTTTTGAAGAATCAATAAGAACCGGAACATTAATATCAATCCTGCTGAAATAGATATAATTTTTTACCGGGTTTTTGACAGTGCCATTTACGGTAAAAACACCATTATTTCTGCACCCTGAGAGTAAGGCTGCCAAAAAGAACAATAACAGCGTTTTTTTCATTAATGAAAATCTTTTATTGTATTTTAACTGCATCCGATCACTGATTTTTAAATAATTCTGCAAGCTTATTTTGTAATTTTTCTCCCCTGAGGTATGAATCAATTACGCGGCCATCCTTGTCAATAAGAAAATTACAGGGGATTGAGTCAATGCTGTACAATGGAACAACCACAGAATTCCAGTATCTTACATCGCTTACATGTATCCATTTTTCAAGATGATCTTCCTGGATGCCATTTAACCATGCTTCCTTTGTTTTATCAAGAGATACCTGGTAAATCTGAAATCCTTTACTGTGATAAAGAGTATAAGCTTTTACCAGATTAGGATTTTCCCGCCGGCATGGAGAACACCATGAAGCCCAGAAATCAAGCAAAACCACATTGCCTCTTGTGGAAGAAAGCTTTATTGTATCTCCCTGGGGATCAGGCAGGGAAATCTCTGGAGCTTCTATTCCCTCAAAGGATACTGGAGATTTCAGATCCTGTGCATTAATATTTGAAATCATCTCCTGAACCTGATCGTGTAATGATTTAACAGGCTCATAATCAGGGTATAAGATCGAAAGTGATGAATCAACCTTGATAAAATACTTCAGATCTTTCTCAGGATGAAGAATATATTCACCAGGTGCAACCTGCTGATATAATGCAACAAGAATGACCAGTGAATTAATGTTCGCATCAATATATTTTTTTGTATATGAATTTATATCGTTAAGATAATTTTGAGCTATACTAACAAGGCTATCCATTACCGAACCCAGTTCTGTAGTATTAAGATACTGCAAATATATACCACGGAGCTCTTTAAGCTGACTTATTGTTTTTACAAGCTTAATATTATATTCATTCATCAATTCTGTTCCTTTGGATCCGGATATATATGCCGGGTAATTCAATGAATCCTGATAAGCTTTAATTTGAATTTTCTGGCCGGGTTCTAACAGCATTGTCAGAAAGTTGGTCTCATCTGTTTTCAGAAGATAAAAAGAAGGGGATTCTATAAACCTTCTAATTAAAAAAGTCCCATCATCTGAAACCATTGCAGAATCGACAGTTACAAGTTCAGTAGACTTCAGTTCATCAAGAAAAATATATTTGCCTTTTATTGGATTAATAAGTTTGCCGTTAATTTCAATATTGTTATTTTTGCAACCTGCAATTATAATAGCAGCAATAAAAAGTAATAGGTAATTTTTATTCATCAAATAAGAGATTTTTTAATAGTTTTTTATTTTATCGAATTGCAAAGTTATTCTTTTTTTTTACCAGCTGCTCTTTAGTAAAAACTATTAATTTTTATACTAGCGAAATAAGGGTTTGCAATGTTGAATAATTTTTGCTATCTTAAAAGGCTTTTTTATGTCAGATAATACGGTAATTATATGAGTTACATCAAGTTCGAAAAGGGTCAGATTGTTAATCTGGAGTATTCTCTGGCTCGGGAAATAATCAGAACAAACCGGGCCGGATCTTATGCCTCAACGACTATCGTTGAATGTAATACACGGAAATACCATGGATTGCTGATTTGCCCGGTAGATGAGCTCGGCGGAGGCAGATATGTCCTGCTTTCTTCACTCGATGTGACCGTTGTAAATAACGATAAAAGCTTCAATATAGGTATCAGGAAATACAAAGGCGACTATTTCAGTCCCAAAGGGCATAAGTATATAGAAGAATTTGAAACAGAGAATATTCCGGTAACGGTCTTCAGGGTTGGAAATGTTATGCTGAAGATGGAAAGGCTCCTTGTTCATTATGAGGAACAGCTGCTTGTAAGGTACACAATACTGGATGCTCCGGAACCAATGAAACTCCAGATCAGACCATTTCTTGCATTCAGAAGCATTCATGAACTTACACACGCTAACCTTTCTGCAAACACAAAAATTGAATTAATTAAAAACGGCATTAAGTCAAAAATGTATGACAATTTTCCGTCATTACATATGCAATTCTCAACCAATGCCGAATTCATTCATGTTCCCGACTGGTACCTCGGTGTAGAGTATCTTGAAGAACAAAAAAGAGGATATAACTACTCTGAAGATCTTTTTACTCCGGGATTTTTTGAACTGAAGGCTAAAAAGGGCGACAGCATAGTATTCTCAGCTTCAACCCATGAGGAAAAACCTTCAGGTTTCAAGGCAAAATTTACTAAAACCGTAACAGGTAAAATACCCCGCGACAACTTTATTGACTGCCTGAGAAATGCTGCTCAGCAATTTGTTGAGAAACGGAGCGTAGGAACCCTTATCATTGCCGGATATCCATGGTTCGGATCATGGGGAAGAGATACATTTATCTCACTTCCGGGTATCGCTCTTGTCCGCCATAAGCTGGCACTCTACCGGGACGTCCTCGACACCCAGGTGAACAGAATGAAAGACGGATTATTTCCAAATATGGGAACCGCCGGACATTATGCATTTAACTCTGTTGATGCACCATTATGGTTCTTCTGGGCGCTTCAGCAATATGCAAAAAATGGCGGAACCGATTGCAGTGAACGTTATGGCGAAGCTGCAAAATCTGTAATGTATGCATATAAAAATGGCACGGCTTTTAATATCCACATGAGAGAAAATGGGCTTGTCTATGCCGATGCTCCCGGAAAATCACTGACATGGATGGATGCTGTTGTTAATAGAATTCCTGTTACTCAGCGAAGAGGCTATGCCGTTGAAATAAATGCCCTCTGGTACAACGCCATCTGCTTTGTACTTGAAATGGCAAAACATAAAAAAGATAAAAAATTCATTAAGGAATTTGAATATTTACCCGAGCTGATCAAAAAATCTTTTATTGAATTATTCTGGGATGAAAAAGCAGGTTACCTGGCCGATTATGCCAACGATGAGGAAGGAAGAAACTTTTTTGTCAGGCCAAATATGGTTATTGCAGTTTCTTTACCATATACAATGCTCGACAAAGAACAGATGAAAAAAGTGCTTGATATTGCTGATAAAGAGCTTGTTACACCAAGAGGACTAAGAACGCTTTCTCCTGGCAATAAATTCTATAAAGGAACCTATTGCGGTAACCAGGAGGAAAGAGATAAAGCATATCACCAGGGAACTGTCTGGCCATGGCTTTATGGGCCCTTCTGTGAAGGATGGCTTAAAGTCTATGGCAAACAGGGTGTGCAGAAAATAAAAAATCTTATATATGGGCTGGAAGAGGTGATGAGTGAGCACGGAATAACCACTCTGTCGGAAATACATGACGGAGATCCGCCTCATGCACCACGAGGAGCAATTTCCCAGGCATGGAGCGTTGGAGAAGTATTGAGAATTATTGATTTGCTTGAGAAAAATTATTCTGATTTATAATAAAGGCAGGAGATGCGTGCGTTAATGTTTGGATGGGAGTTTCCGCCTCATATTTCGGGCGGATTAGGAACGGCCAGCTATGGTCTGACAAAAGGCATGGCTACCCTGGACGACCTTGAAGTAATATTTGTTGTACCTAAAGCCTGGGGAGATGAAGATCAGAGTATAGTCCGGCTTGTTGGCGCCAACAAAGTGCCGGTCTCATACAAACAGATCTATTATAAAGGGACAAGAAGACCAATCGAAAAGATTGAGATTTCATCCAAAATAATTCCATATACCGATCCTGAAGATTTCTGGAAAATGGTCTCGTCAGAAATTTCCGGACACCGGCTTTTTATTCAGACAAACAGAAAAGGAATGGTTGATTTTTCGGGAAGGTACGACAGAAACCTCCTGGATGAGATCTATAAATATTCAATTGTGGCGTCAGTCATTGCTGAAGAAAATGAATTTGATATTATTCATGCACACGACTGGCTTACCTATCCTGCAGGGATCGCAGCAATGGAAGTTTCAGGGAAACCTCTTGTGATTCATGTACATGCAACTGATTTTGACAGGAGCGGCGGAAATGTGAATCCGGATGTCTACCGCATCGAAAAAAGCGGCATGGATGCCGCATCTAAAATCATCACTGTCAGCAACCTGACCAGAGATATTGTAATAAACAAATATAATATTCATCCCGACAAGGTCGAAACTGTTTATAATGCAGTTGAGCCCGTCGACATTTCAAATGATATAGTTGTACATAAAGGTTTTGATGAAAAGGTTGTTACTTTTCTCGGAAGAATCACACTCCAGAAAGGACCTGAGTATTTCATTGAGGCTGCTTATAAAGTTCTGAAAGTGATGAAAAATGTCAGGTTTGTAATGGCAGGCTCGGGAGATATGATGGAAAGGATGATGAGAAGAGCTGCCTCATTAAGAATAACTGACCGTTTCCATTTCACGGGCTTCCTGAAAGGACGAGATGTCTTTACCATGCTGGCGATGAGTGATGTATATATAATGCCCTCAGTATCTGAACCGTTTGGCATTTCTCCTCTCGAAGCTATGCAATCGAATGTTCCTGTCATTATCAGCAAGCAATCGGGCGTAGCTGAAATTCTCACACATGCTGTCAAAACCGACTTCTGGGATATTGATGCAATGGCCGATGCTATTTACGGTATTCTTAATTATCCGGCTCTGTCCAGCATGTTCATTAAGAATGGTAAAGAAGAAGTTATAAGCCTTAAATGGGATAATTCGGCCAGGCATGTAAAAGATATCTATGAAAGAATAATTTGGCATAAATAATTATTAGGATATGAGTGCAGCAGGTAAAAAAGCGATATGCTTATATTTTCAGGTGCATCAGCCTTTCAGGCTAAAACGATACAGATTTTTCGACCTTGGCCATGATCATTATTATTATGATGATTTTTTAAATGAATCTATTTTGAAAAAAGTGGCAGACAAGTGCTATATCCCTGCCAATAAAATAATTCTGGATCTTATACAGAAGCACAAAGGGAAATTTAAAATCTCTTTTTCCCTTTCAGGAATTGTAATTAACCAGTTCAGGCTTTATGCTCCGGAAGTTCTGGAATCTTTCAAACAACTGGCAGAAACAGGAATGGTGGAATTCCTTGCAGAAACAGACTCCCATTCACTTGCTTCCCTTAAAAGCAGAACACAGTTTGAACACCAGGTGGAAATCCACAGAGAAATGATGAAAAATTTTCTCGGAGTCGAAACCAAATCATTCCGGAATACTGAATTAATATACTCTGACCAGATAGGAGCATGGGTAGCAGAAATGGGATTTAAATCGATGCTTACTGAAGGTGCAAAACATGTACTTGGCTGGAAGAGCCCTAACTATCTGTATTGTAACGCTTTAAATCCCCGGTTGAAAGTCCTGCTCAGAAATTTTGTGTTAAGTGACGATATAGCTTTCAGGTTCTCGAACAAACAGTGGGGCGCATGGCCCTTAACAGCTGATAAATATGCCTCATGGCTCAATAAGCTTGCACCCAAAAGTGAACTCATAAATATCTTCCTCGATTATGAAACATTTGGCGAGCATAACTGGAAGGAGACAGGTATATTTGATTTTCTGCAGCACCTGCCGGGAGCAATTCTTAAAAAAACGCCATTTAAATTTATGACACCTTCCGAGGTTGCAGACTCACTTCAGCCTATATCTGCCATAAGCGTTCCTTCTCCAATATCATGGGCAGATGAAGAACGTGACATCACTGCCTGGCTCGGGAATGAGCTTCAGGTAGCTGCCATTGACAAACTTTATGAATTATCCGACAAAGTAAAAATGTGCAATGATGAGCAAATGAATAAAGACTGGGAATATTTGCAATCAAGCGACCATTTTTATTACATGGCAACAAAGTTCTTTTCCGATGGTGCGGTTCATGCTTATTTTAATCCGTATGAAACTCCCTATGATGCATTTATGAACTATATGAACATATTAAGCGATTTTGAAATAAGAGTGAAAAGATGCTTCCCGGATACAGACGAACAGTTACAGATATCAAAACTTGATAATCTCCTGAAAGAAAAAGATATAATAATTGAACAACAGGCTGCCGAAATTATAAAGCTCACAAAAAAAACAGCAAAAGCAAAACCTCGCGGACGACCGGCAACAAAGGATAAATCCAAAACTTCGTTAAAAGATCTTGCACATAAGCTTATTACTGAATCAGGGAATACTCAGCCTGAAGCAAAAGCTTCAACCAGAACTCCAAAACGAAAAACCAAAACTACCAGAAAAGCTGCTCCCAGAAAAGCTGCTCCGAAAAAAACTGTTAAAAGAGTGAGAAAAGTAAAGAAATAAAACATTGAAGATCCTTATCTAACTATAACTAAAAATGAAGGCTGAATTTATTTTTGAAACCAGCTGGGAAGTATGCAATAAGGTTGGCGGAATCCACACTGTAATATCTACAAAAGCACTTAACATTGTTGATGAACTTGGTGATAATTACATACTTATTGGCCCGGATGTTTGGAGAGAAGATGTTAAAAATCCTGAATTTATCCAGGACGAATCTCTCTTTGTCGAGTGGAAAGCCAGAGCTGTCTCTGAAGGTTTAAGAGTAAAAACAGGCAGATGGAATATTGCCGGAAAGCCAATTGTGATTCTTATAGATTTCACACCATATTTCGGCCAGCAGAATGAGATCTTCGCAAAATTCTGGGAAACTTACAGGCTTGACAGCATTTCCGGACAATGGGATTATGTCGAACCTGCTCTTTTCGGATATGCTGCCGGCAAGCTGATTGAAAGCTTTACCTCCTTCTATCACGAACACCATAACATTATAGCTCAGTTTCATGAATGGATGACTGGTATAGGCATATTGTACCTTAAGAAAAATGCTCCCTGGATTGCCACCTCATTTACAACCCATGCCACTGTCCTTGGCAGATGCATTGCGGGAAATAACAGGCCGTTGTATGGCAAGATGAAAGAATATAATCCAACACAAGTTGCCCGCGAATTTAATGTTGTTGCAAAACAATCTCTTGAAAAAATATCAGCCGCCGAAGCTGATGTATTTACAACTGTAAGCGGAATAACCTCGAAAGAGTGCAGCCATTTCCTTGGTAAAGATGTGGATATTGTCACTCCTAATGGTTTTGAAGATTCATTTGTTCCGGGAAAGGATGTTTTTGAAGAAAAGAGACAGGCGGCAAGACTAAAGCTGAAAAGTGTCGCTGAAGCAATTCTCGGATATAAGCTTTCTGAAAATTGTATGCTGATAGCAAACAGCGGGAGATATGAATTCAGAAATAAAGGAGTGGATATTTTTATTGATTCACTCGGGGAAATGAACAAAAAAGATAAGCTCAACAAAGAATGTGTTGCATTTATTCTTATGCCTGCTTATCATAAAGGCCCACGTCAGGATTTGATCGATATTCTCTATAATAACGGACCAGCCAACGGTGGCGACCGATACCTGACTCACAGCCTGCACTACCCATCCACCGACCCGGTACTCAACAGAATAAATGTTAATAACCTGAGTAACGATCAGAAAGCCCAGGTCAAAGTAATTTTTGCTCCTTCTTATCTTAATGGCAATGATGGTATATTCAATATGCCATACTACGATCTGCTGATCGGTTTCGACCTTTCAGTGTTCCCATCATATTATGAACCATGGGGATATACACCCCTCGAAAGCCTTATGTTCTCCATACCCACTGTAACAACATCACTCTCAGGTTTCGGACTCTGGGTAAAAGAATATTTTCAAAACCCTGGCAATGGTATTGCAATAATTGAAAGAACTGATGATAATGAACAAAAAGTTGTAACAGATATCAGGAATTTCATGTCGATGTTTATTGGGCTCAGCGAGAACGATGTGAAAGAAGCAAGAACAAAAGCACATGAGATTTCCAGGATCGCAATGTGGGATAGTCTCGTTCAATATTATTTCACCGCTTATGAGAAAGCTCTTTTACAAAGCAGTGAAAGAAGAGAAGAACCAAGAGAGTTTATCAGGTTCGTTGAGGCTCCTGGCATTCAGATCCGGAAACCACACCAGGTTCCGGTATGGAAAGATATTTATGTTCAGAGCGATGTGCCAGATAAACTTGCATCTCTGAAAGAACTGGCAAATAACTTGTGGTGGTCATGGAATACTGAAGCAGAAACAATTTTCAGAAAGATGGATCCATCTCTCTGGGAAGATGTAAAACATAATCCTAAATTACTTCTTGAAAAGATTGATTATAAGCGGCTTCTTGTTCTGGAAGATGATGAGGAATTTGTTGCCGACCTCGAAAAAGTAACAAAAATCTTTAAGGGATATATTAATCGTCAGGATAATGCTGATAAACCAAAAATAGCCTACTTCAGCATGGAATTTGGTATACATCCATGTCTGAAAATCTATTCCGGAGGTCTGGGAATTCTTGCAGGCGACTATCTTAAAGAAGCCAGCGACTCAAATATTAGTATTATCGGCATCGGACTTCTTTACAGATATGGTTATTTCAGGCAAAAGCTTGGTCCAAAAGGAGAACAGCTGGCTATTTATGAAGCTGAAGAATTTTCAAGACTTCCAATAAATCCTGTAAAGGATTCAAAGGGCAATCATCTCTCTGTCAGTATGGTATGGCCTGGGCGAACTGTGAAAATTCGTGTCTGGGAAGCAATGGTAGGTAAGGTCCGGCTTGTCCTTCTCGACACTGATTTTGATGACAATTCTCCAGAAGACCGTACTGTTACACATCATCTGTATGGCGGCGATATAGAAAACAGATTACGTCAGGAACTTATTCTCGGTATTGGAGGTATAAGGGCTCTTGAAGCCTTGGGATTGAAACCCGATGTATATCATAGTAATGAAGGTCATTCAGCATTTATAAGCCTTGAAAGATTAAGGACTATGATAGAAGAGCATCATCTTACATTTAATCAGGCACTTGAAGCTGTAAGATCGTCAACACTCTTCACGACCCATACACCGGTACCGGCGGGACATGATGCATTTGAAGAAGATTTGCTGAGAAAATACATCTCTCATTATTCCAACCGCTTAAATATATCGTGGGATGAACTTATGGCACTTGGCAGATGCGAAAGCGATACGGACAGGAAATTCAATATGAGCTTCCTGGCCACGCGTATGTCGCAGGAAGTAAATGG
>JBGOXH010000178.1:0-5885 GCA_041479075.1 Bacteroidia bacterium
AATTAACTCTTGTTTTTACTGAACCTTTCCTTAATTGCAGTAGCCTGAGAATCTGTAATCTTAGATGTTTTCTTCAGCACTTCAATAAATGCTGCAACCTCTTCTTCTGCAGCGGGACAACCCATATTCTTACCAGGTTTATCAAGACCGTCTCCTGCAGGCCTGATTTTTGAATCTGCTAAAAGTATACCTTTTTTATTATAGATCAGGAAGAAAGGGATTCCGGAATTTCCACCTGAATATTTATTATATATTTCTATTGCTCCCGGATTCTCCAGATTCTTTTTGTCCCTCGATTCTTGAATAGTAAGATGTACAAAAATGTAACTTTTATCAAAATAATTTTTGCAGGATGGATCATTAATTGAAGCATCAAGCTTTTTACACCATCCGCACCAAGATGCATGAAAAATAAGAAATACGTTTTTCTTCTCTTTTGCAGCCTGTTTATATGCTTTATTCAACAGTACTTCAGCAAATTCCGGCTGTGATTGTGATAACACAACTCCGCACATAAGAATAAAAACAGAAGCCAGAATTATTTTTAATTTCATTTTAAAAGTGTTTTACAAGGTGAAATAAATAATATAAATAATGATTAGTATCTGATAAATTTAAGAGATTCCTCGCTCCTCCGCCAGCTGGCGGAGGAGCGAAGAATCTTTTCCCATATATTTTTAAATTATACGGTAAATAGTGATAAATAATGATTCATTCTTAAGGATTTTTTCCCTTTCCCAATTCAAATGCTTTCAGATATTTATCACCGAATGCTTTTATTGCATACGCAAAAAAGAATCCTGATAGAATATCAATACTATAATGACTATGGGCAATTATAAGAGTAATAATTATTACAGCCAGACAAAAAGAAAGTATGTATTTATACACTTTATTATTGACCAGCAGAAGCAGGAGAAATGACTCTCCGACATGTCCTGACGGGTAAACTCCAAGTTCATATATTGAAAAACCGTTAAACAAAGGATCAGAACCTTGGAACTCGGGCGGATTTCCAAAAGGTGTCAGAACGATAAATATTCCCCTGATAATGTAAAAAATACCGCAAAGCAATAATATGTACGGCAGCCTGTTCAGATCTTTTTTGTGAACTAAATAAATCACTACTACAGCGAAAACCACCAGACTAAAGATGTCATATACTAAAGAAAGATCTATCACAGGGACATTATCGAGAATCAGATCAGACAGCATTGGAAGTGTCTTCCCTTCACTCATATAATGATGAAGATAAGTCTGGGAGGCAAAGTTGAGGCAGGCACCAAAAATGGAAGAAACAAGACCGATATAAAAATATTTGCTTTTTAATAACAGTAATAGAGAAGTACCAGTTTCAGAAATGAAAAAACCAAATTTGCGTTTTTCAGTCTTAATTTGATCCATCCGTTCTTTCAATAAAATAATAGTTTACCCTTAAGAAAAATTTTCTTACCAAAAATGTCCCGCAAATATAAGTCTTTTACTTAAATAGTTTCAATCTGATTTTCAGGTAATGACATCTCCTGGTAAATTTTAAGTATTTCATCTTTAAATTCTTCAGGAGCATCAAGACGACCCCATGCTGATTCTGTCTGCCACAGGCCATCCAAAGCGGAATCGTGATAAGATCGTATGATATGAGGAATATCTTTTTCGATAAGTATTTCGTCGAGAAGCCGGGCCTCTATTTCGTTGGTAAGAGTAAGAATTTTGACGGATTGAGTCATAATTTACTGAAGATGAATTAATGAGAAAGAATTATAAAATTACACAATTATTCAGAAGAACATCCATCAGAAAGCCGGAACAGTCGCCTCTGATAGTAATCTGATTGCCCGGAATAAATTTTGAAGAGTCGGTTTCAGCAGGAAAAGTACAGATAACAGCTGAAAGATCACTTCCGGTCTTTAGTGTAATGCTCAATACATTTTGTTCCCCTTTCTTAACTGATTCAATAATGCCATTAACCTCAAGAACCTTGTTAACATAGGTTGAAACAGCTAAGGATTCATTTTCCTCAAATGCTTTTTGAAGATCGACAGCTGAAATGACATAATCCGGTTTAGCCTTCTGCAAGTCTTTATGCTGCATATTAAAAAAATACAGAGCAGTCAGAATACCTGCAAGAGCCACGAAAAACACGACAAAAAGGGCAATTTTTACAAAAGGTTTCATGGTTTTAAAATCGGGATTTGAAATTTTACTTTACTTATTTTCCACGGGGAGATACTTTATTGAAACAGTAACCTCAAGATTTTTAGCAATATTGTCCCTGACAACACCCGGTATATTTATTTTATAATCTTCCGGGACTATGTTAAATTTTGAATTTGCATTAAGCCCTCCTGAAATGACTTCAATATTTCCTTTTACAGTTACTTTATTTGTCACATTGTGAATATTCAGATCCCCTTCGACAGTAACATCATAATTCCCCGATTTCGAAAAATCAATTGAAGCAAGATTCATGATTTTTCCTTTGAAAGCGGATTTTGGAAATTTTTCAGATTCCATATAATTTTCATTGAAATGTTCTTCCATCAGAGCTTTATCAAAATGGAATGATTTAATCAGCACCTGGAAGACAAACTCTCCGGTTGAGGTATCCAATATGCTGGCTACCTGGTTGTTATCACCCTTAATGTCTTCCATAGAAGTGTGGGAATAAAATCCGATATATCCATTCCTGGTCATATATTTCTGAGCATTTGATGCAAGAAACAGAAATGAAAGTGCAATAAGAATTATAGTTCGTTTCATTTTAACAATTGTTTATTATATAACAAACAAGCAGCATTAAGGTTTGGAAGCTTTTGGTTTTTTAATTGTAAAAACTCTCGATATGTTAAATCCAAAATGAATATCTCCTTTCAGCCAGTTTCCTGTTGTTTCGCCGACAAAGCCCTTTTCGATCATTGCAAGAGAATTGGTAAAGAACAGCTGAAAAACATGTCCGCCTGTTTCAATATCAAAACCGAGAGATAAAGGATTATATACTTTTGTGCTCATGTACTTCTTTGAATTGATCATATAGAAGTATTCCGCATTAAAACTTAACCTTTTTGTAAGTTTCATTCTCCCACCTGCCCCGATCACATATAAATCATTGGGATCTAACTCAGTAGCTACAAGATTTCGATGCACATATGTTGGGGTAAGTTGAAGAGAGAATGTCTGATTCATTTTTCTTGCAACCAGTACCTGAGAAACATATGAAAGTCTTGATGAAAAATAATTTGTTCTGACTGGATCTGACCATTTTAATGTAGTCACAGCAGCAGAAGAGAGAACCGAAAGAGAAACAGGCATTGTTTTCGCTCCCGAGGATTGTCTTAATATTGAAAATTTAGCAAATCCGTCAAAGGTTTTTTCATAGCTTCCTCTGCCTATCCCGATCATCAGCCATTTAAAAATACCGAATTCGAGACCAAGATGAATATTTGACTGGTCGAGACCGAAGAAGTTATATATTCCGGAATTAAGTGTTCCAAACCGGTGTGAAATTCTGACATCAAGCTGTCCCGGAAGCATTCTTTCAATTGAATGACCGTTCATTATCCTTGTTGACTTAAACGTTGCAGTAGTATAATTAATTTCAGAAGGAGTGCTGTCATTAAGCATATTCATCAGATCATCCTGGGCAAAAACACTGCTCGAAATCAACAGGGAAAAAAGTGAAACAGAGGTAAAATATCTGATTAGTCTCATGTCAGTTATTTAAAAATGTTTTAGTTATTCAGTGCCCCGTTTTTAACCCAGATATCAAATTGAGTTATTGAGCATGTTTTCAATTTAGCACCATTTTTAGGCATTGGGGAATATGAGCCGGTATGGTTAATTGATCCTGAGATTGCTGTTTTCCTTGTCTGAATGTCAGCGTAATTCTCAAGACGGATATTATTGCCGGCAGAAGGAGCCATAGCATTTGAATGACAGGAAAGGCAATTATTCGCCATGATAGGAGCTATTGTCCCGCTGAATGTCACATTTGAAGTATCACACGAAGAACTCAGTTGAGGGTAAAGCGCCTCTTCATTATCATAATAACATGACGCAGTAAAGAGTAAAATTGTAACAAATGTTACAACTGACAGAAACTTCCGTTTCATATTGGTTTTGTTAATTATTTAAATATCCATTACTTACCCAGATTTCAAACTGCCTGATTCTGCAAACAGAAAATGAACCTCCAAGGGGCATTTTTGTTACACCATTTCCTTTAAGGGAATTAATCAATGATCCGTTAGCAGCAGCGGATGATACATTAGCATAATTTGCAAGAGCAATTCCTCCCGAAGGGGATGCTCCGCTATGACAACCGGTACATGAAGTCTGCATTACAGGCCAGATGGTGCCGGAGAAAGTTATAGGATTTACAGTATCGCATGTCTCTCCGCAGTACTGATCCAATGCGCCATAACTTATCCAGGCAGCAATAGAGTCAATTTCAGCTGAGGTAAGCTGAGTTTTCCCGGCAGGAGGCATTTTTTCTTCCCCACCTGTAATGACTTCATATAACTTACTCCCTGACGGATTTCCGGGAACGACTGCCATCATTGTAGAACTGTAGCTCGAGAATACATATCCTTCCTTATGAGAAATCTGGTCATGACACAAGGTTGTTGCACATTTTGAATTAAGTACCGGAAGAATATCACGCGAAAAACAAGCATGCGGATTAACATTTCCGTTGTTTTGTCCGGAAGTATCAGGGCAGGTTGTCAGACGTGCCCCCTGTTCGATCCAGACCCGGATTATTGTTCTGTTTTCAAGAGTAAGAGGCCCTGCCGGAGGCATTCTATTCTCTCCGGATGTAGAAATTATTGATTTATATGCCTGACTTGAATTTGGTTTTCCGGGAATAACTGAATGACTTATCGAAACATAATTATTCAAAATCAGCCCTGATTCACCGGTTCCGTTATGACACCCGGAAATGGCGCAATTATTTTGAAAAACAGGCAGCACATCTTTTTCAAAACATATCTCAGGAATATTTTCAAGGTCAGGATTATGCGTACAGGATAAAATCCACGAAAACGCAGTTAAAATTAATATCGCCCCGAAGAACAGAAACGTCTTATTGATTCTCATTAGAACGTGTTTAATGATAACTTTTTAACAAGTAAAATTACGCTAAATCTATTCAATAATTGCTTAATGAAAAGTGATAAATAGCATATCAAATTCTTTCTCAAAATTAGGCGTGAAAATATCCTTGTTCAGGTTCTCTTTTATTTCCTTAGGAGACCAGAATCTTCCCTCTTCAATTTCATCCTTATTTATAATCGGAATATCATCAGAAGTGCCTGTAAATGAGTACACAAGCTCTTTTTCACGAGATGATTCCCAGATATATTTTTTATAGAACTTGTATTTAAAATTCTTTAATCCAAGCTCTTCTTTTGCTTCTCTTTTAAGGGCTTCTTCAACACTCTCTCCCGGACTTATATGACCTCCGACAGCAGTATCCCACTTCCCTGGGAGAAGATCTTTTGTCTTTGCACGTTTCTGAAGGAACAGCTCTCCTTTTTCATTAAAAAGATGAAAATGCACAACAGGATGAAGCAGCATGCTTTTGCCATCATGGCAAAGATCACGCGGAGCACGGGAAATTTCGTTACCGGATTCGTCGACTACAGGGAATATTTCGATATGATCAGTATTATTTATAAGCAGTAAAAATAGGGTTTTAAGTTATTCGAACCAATTCTTACCAATCGCTTTTTTAACGGCCTCTCCCTATCTCGTGGGGCTGTTGAAAAAGTCATGTTTCACCCCCAAACCCCCCAAGGGGGGCTTTTTAACTCTCTGTTTTTCAGTAAGTCCCCCTTGGGGGATTTAGGGGTAGATAGTAAAAGAGGGACTTTTTCAACAGCCCCACG